>NZ_LJRZ01000371.1:0-205150 GCF_002742485.1 Pseudomonas sp. 2822-17 | reverse complement strand
TCGACGATGGTGGTCGGCGTGATGTCGATCAGTGGAACGTCGTTGACCAGGGTCACAGTCGGCTGGCCTTCGCCGGTGGAGCTAAGGCCACCGGCGTCGGTGACGGTCAGGTCGATCTTCGGCAGTTGGTTGCCGGCGTTGACGAATTCGGCGCCTTTGGCGGTCAGGACGACGTCGTTGCCGGAGATGGCGTAGTAGCCGTCTGCGTTGGTGCCAGCAGTGAAGCTGATCGTCAGATTTTCACGCGGGGTTTCTTCGTCACGGGCGTTGAAGGTACCGGCGACGGTGCCTGCTTCGGCGGTGTTTTCGACGATGGTGGTCGGCGTGATGTCGATCAGCGGAACGTCGTTGACCAGGGTCACAGTCGGCTGGCCTTCGCCGGTGGAGCTGAGGCCACCAGCGTCGGTGACGGTCAGATCGATCTTCGGCAGTTGGTTGCCAGCGTTGACGAAATCAGCACCTTTTTGGGTCAGCACGACATTGTTGCCGGAGAGGCTGTAATAGCCGTCTGCGTTGGTACCAGCAGTGAAGCTGATCGTCAGGTTTTCACGCGGCGTTTCTTCGTCTGTGGCAACAAAAGTGCCCGCAACAGTACCCGCCGCCGCCGTTTCTTCAACAATGGTGTTAGCCGTGATTTCAATCACCGGCACGTCGTTGACCAGGGTCACGGTCGGCTGGCCAGCTGCGTTGGAGTTTAGGCCTTCGGGGTCGGTAACAGTCAGGTCGATCTGCGGCAGCTGATTGCCGGCGTTGACGAAGTCAGCGCCCTTCTGCGTCAGTACAACGGTGTTGTCGACGATGGCGTAGTAGCCATCTTTGTTGTTGTCGCCCGTGAACGTGACCGTCAGTTGGCCAGCCGGCGTTTCAGCGTCGCGGATAACAAACGTGCCTGCCACGCTGCCCGCGACGGCGGTGTTTTCGACCAGGGTCGTGCCCGTCACGTCGATCACCGGCGCATCGTTGACCGGCGTGATGGTGATCGTCAGCGTGCTGCTCGACCCGGTATTGGTGGTGTAACCGATCTGCGGCACTTCGCCGCTGTAATCCTTGACCGGGGTGAACACGTACGCGCCATCAGTCCCGATGGTGACGGAACCGATACCTTCGATGTCAGCCGTCTGGCCCGCGTTGTAGGTCGTGTTGCCTACTGTGAAGGTGGCGACAGTCAGCACGTTATCGATGTCGCTGTCGTTGCTCAGCACGTTGCCGGTAGCGACGCCATCTTCGGCAATAGTGTTGGTATCGGCGACCAAAACGCTTGGATCATCCACAGCAACCACAGTGGAAGTGGCTGGCGCGGGATTGATTGCCAGGTTTTCGTAATTGCCGCCGGTCGCCTCGGTGATCGTGACGCTGACGGCCAGGTCCTTGCCATCTGCCAGGTTGGCAGGTGTGTCGGCTGTGACCGTGCCGGTGGTTTTACCGGCCTCGATGGTGATGCTCAGGTCGTTGGACAGCTTGATCACAACGTCGGTCTGCGCCGCGTTGGTCACGGTGGCGGTGTAGACGATCTGGCCGCCTTCGTTCACCGACGGAGTCGCGGTCAGGGTGACGGTGGTGGTGTCGATGGTGTCCGCGATCTGCGTGACCGCTGCCGCCGGGTCGGTAGTGATGATCAGGTTGCCGCCGCCAGAGGTGCCGGCGATGGTGGCGGAGATCGACGAGGCGTCCAGGTAAGGCGTGTCATTGCCGGCGAAGGTGACGTTCAGCACGCCCGAGGTCTGGCCAGCGGCGATCACAACGGAGAGGCCGTTGGACAAGGTGACGGTCAGGTCGCTGGTCGGTGCCTGGGTGATGAATACGGTGTAAACCACGACGCCACCGGCTTCGGTGATGCTCGGCGTGGCGGTCAGGGTGATGGTGACGTTGCGCGGATCGACGCCGTTATTGTCGGCGCCGGTTTGGGTAGTGCCTACGGCGTCACCGGCATTCAAGCCGGTCGTGGGGTAGCCGATGGTCGGGTCAACCACGCCTGCGGTGGCTTCCAGCACGACAAAGCTGTGGCCGCCACCCACGGCACCGTCTGCGCCTGCGGCGGCCGGGCCGGCAGCGGTGGCTTCGAGGTCTTGGGTCGGGTCGGCGCCGGCAGCGATGGCTTGCTGCAGTTCGGCAACGGACGGTGCGGCTTGAGCAGTGGCGGCGCTCAGGTCGGTGACAGAATCAGGAGCGTTTGCGCTCCACTGAGTGTCGCGACCCAAATCGATGATCCGGCCGTCGGCCAGTTCCAGCGAGACAGCGCCCGATGCGCCGGTATCGACTTGCTCACCCGCGAACAGGCGATCCCCTTCTACAAGCAGGCGACGAATCCCTTCCGGGGAAACCGCGAACACTTGACCGACAATGCTTTTGACGACCGCAACGCTGCTCATAAAAGACTCTCCGTGTATTACCGTTCAGGGGGTATCCATCAAGGAGACCGGCCCTTTCGCTGGTGCCGATTCAGTAGCTGGAGTACTTAATTTCTTGGAAAAAACTTTGGCGTCAATATTTTGTTGTCTCGTCAGAAAAATTACTTTTCCGTCAAGGTATTGACCTATTGGGCGTCATCCTAAACAATCCGCCAGGTAATGTCACATTGATATTTATGCGGCCTCGCGACTTTCTGTTTGCGCCCTCCGGCGCCCTAGAAAAACGGGCATTTCGAGTTGCCACTCCAATGCAATATTCCAAGTTTGTTGCGGTTTTTCAGGCAACCAATCCCCGGGGAAACATCAGAATGCGTTTGCACTTTCTTAAAGCTGTGCCTTTTGCTCTAGCCGCCAGTTTCGTCCAGGCTCAGACCCTGCCCGAAGCCATGCAAGATGCGGTGAAAAACCACCCGGAGATCCAGGCAGCAATCAATGCGCGCATTGCCGCTGACTATCAGGTCAGAGAGGCTCAGGGCGGTTACCTGCCTAAAGTCGACCTGCTGGGCGGCTATGGCCGCGAAAGCTCGGACAACACGTCGACCCGTGCCGCCAGCAACAGCCATGACTGGAAAACCCTGAACCGCGGCGAGTCGACCATCCGCCTGCAACAAAATTTGTTCCAGGGTTTTGGCACCGTCAATGAAGTCGGTCGCCAACAAGCCACCGCCAATTCCCGTGGGTATGCGCTGCTCAATACTTCCGAGCGCACCGCGCTGACCGTCGCCCAGGTTTATCTGGATGTCCTGACCCGTCGTGAGATGGTGCAGCTGGCAGAAGACAACCTGAAGAGCCACGAACGCATTTTTGACCAGATCAAACTGCGCACCAGCCGTGGCGTCGGAAGAATGGCGGACATGGACCAGGCCGAAGCCCGACTGGCGCAGGCGCAGAACAACCTGATCACCGAGCAGACCAACCTGGCAGACGCCAACACCAACTTCCTCAGCGTTGTCGGCAAAGAGCCCGACCAGCTGGAACGGCCAATGGGCATCGTGACCGCCCTGCCCGCCAGCCTGGATGAAGCACGCCGCGCGATGATTGCCAACAGCCCGGTACTGCGCTCGGCCGAATCGGACATCGCTGCTGCCGAGAAGCAGTACGAAGCTGCCAAGTCGACCTTCTACCCGCGTTTTGATGCGGTGCTGCAACGTTCGGCCAACAACAACATCGGCGGCGAAGAAGGCCATGACAATGGCTACTCCGCGATGCTGAACATGCAGTTCAACCTGTACAACGGCGGCAGCGACAAGGCCAGCCTGCAGTCCAAGGCTTCCCAAGCCACTCAGGCGCTGGATATCCGCAACAACGCCCTGCGCCAGTTGAACGAAGAACTGGGCCTGGCGTGGAACGCTTACAACAATGCCAGCCAGCAAGTGCCCATCGCGCAGCAGTACGTCGACCGCAGCACCAAAGTGCGCACCTCGTATCAGCAGCAGTTCAGCCTCGGTGAGCGTACACTGCTCGACTTGCTCGACAGCGAGAACGAACTGTTCACCGCTCAGCAGCGTCTGGCACAGATCAAAAGCCTCTACGTTTACACCCAGTACCGTATCAAGGCTGACATGGGCCAACTGCTGAGAAGCCAGGGCGTCGTTGCTCCGATGGCATCAGTTGTGCAAAACGATATTAAACCGTCGGTAAACCTGCCAGGGATGAACTGATTCTTGACGGCGTTGGACCACACAACCGTTTAAGAGAGAGTCAGCTTGGATTCTGAAATAGGTTTGGCGCCACTTCACCATGACCCCCGCGCTCAGCATGACGACCCATTGCTAGATGGGTTGTTGGCTCTCTGCTCGCTGCATTACAAGCCTGCCAGCCGAGCCATGCTGACCACCGGCCTGCCCTTGGCGGGGCAGCGCCTGAGCCCCGACTTGCTGCCGCGCGCAGCAGCGCGGGCGGGTTTGCAGGGGCGTTTGCTGCAGCGCAAGCTGGAGCAGATCCCGTCCATCGCATTGCCGGCCTTGCTGCTATTAAAGGAAGGACGCAGTGCGGTGCTGTTGGGATGGGAAGGTGATACCGCCCGCCTGCTGCTCAGCGAAAGCGACGGCGGCGAAGTCCAGGTCACCCGCGAGGCGCTGACTCAGGATTACAGCGGTCGGGTGTTCTTCGCCCAACCACAGCATAAATTTGACGTCACCAGCGGCACGCTGATCCCCCGCGCACGCTCGTGGTTCAAAGACACCCTCAAACGCTCCCGCTGGCTGTACGCCGACGCCATCGCCGCGAGCCTGGTGATCAACCTGATCGCCCTGGCTGCGCCGTTGTTTGTCATGAACGTGTACGACCGCGTGGTGCCGAACCAGGCCACCGCCACCTTGTGGGTGCTGGCCATCGGTATTTGTGGCGCGTACCTGTTCGACCTGCTGCTCAAGATGATGCGCAGCCTGTGCCTGGACCTTGCGGGCAAGAAAACCGACCTGATTATCTCCGCGACGCTGTTCGAGCGCATCGTGGGCATGTCGATGAAAATGCGCCCGGCGCGCGTCGGCAGCTACGCCTCCAACATCCACGAGTTCCAGGGGATGCGTGACTTCCTCACGTCCCTGACCCTCACCAGCCTGATCGACCTGCCCTTTACCCTGATCATCCTCGGCGTGATCGCGCTACTGGGGGGCCACTTGGTATGGATTCCCATTGTCGCCTTCCCGCTGGCATTGGGTATCGGCCATTTCCTGCAAAAGCCACTGACCGCGACACTTGAGCGCACCATGGCCCTGGGCGCCGAGCGCCAGTCGAGCCTGATCGAGACCCTCGCCGGGCTGGACGCGGTCAAGGTCAACAACGCCGAAAGCGAACGCCAGTACCAGTGGGAACAAACCATTGGCACCCTCAGCCGCCTCGAACTGCGGGTCAAAGTGCTGTCCGGCCTGGCGATGAACATCACCTTGCTGATCCAGCAAGTGGCGGGCGTGGCGATGATTATCTTCGGCGTGTACCAGATCATCGACGGCACCCTCAGCATGGGCGGTCTGGTGGCGTGCTACATGCTCAGCGGTCGCGCACTCGGCCCGTTGGCCCAGCTGTCGGGCCTGCTGACACGCTACCAGCAAGCCAAGGTGACGATGGTCTCGGTGGACCAGATGATGGAGCTGCCGCAGGAACGCAACTTCGACGAACGCCCGCTCAGCCGCAAAACGCTGCAAGGCGCGATGACGTTCCGCGAGGTCGACTTCACTTACCCGAACCAGCAAAACCTGGCCCTGCGCGGCATCAACCTGAATGTCCGCCCTGGCGAAAAAATCGGCATCATCGGCCGCAGCGGCTCGGGCAAAAGCTCCCTGGCCAAGCTGCTGGTGGGCCTGTATCAACCGGACTCCGGCTCGTTGCTGGTGGACGGTGTGGACATCCGCCAGATCGACGTCAGCGAATTGCGCCATAACATCGGCTACGTCGCCCAGGACATCCAACTGCTGGCCGGCACCTTGCGTGACAACCTGGTCTCGGGCGCCCGCTACGTGGACGACGAGATGGTGCTGCAAGCCGCAGAACTCGCCGGCGTGCATGAATTCGCCAGGCTGCACCCGCAAGGCTACGAGCTGCAAGTGGGCGAGCGCGGGCAGAACCTCTCCGGCGGTCAACGCCAGAACGTCGCCCTGGCCCGTGCGCTGCTGCTGAACCCGCCGATTCTGTTGCTGGACGAACCGACCAGCGCCATGGACAACACCGGTGAAGAGCGCCTCAAGCAGCGCTTGCAGTCGGTGATCGAAAACAAGACGGTGATTCTCGTCACCCACCGTGCTTCGCTGTTGAGCCTGGTTGATCGCCTGCTGGTGATCGACCGTGGCCAGATCCTCGCAGACGGTCCAAAAGCGGCCGTTATGGAAGCGCTGAAAAAGGGGCAGATCAGTGTTGCTTAAGTCCGGCCCAGGCCATTGGAAAGACGTTATCTTCCGCTACTTCAAGGGCAGCGACTCGCTCGATGATCAGCCACTGCCCGAAGTCGAAAAGGCACTGATCGACGACGCACCCCGCATCGTGCGCATGACCATTTGGGCCGTGATCGGCTTTTTCGTATTCCTCGTGTTGTGGGCGCACTTCGCAATCATCGACGAAGTGACCAAGGGCGAAGGCAAGGCCATCCCGTCGTCGCGCATCCAGAAGATCCAGAACCTGGAGGGCGGCATCGTCGCCCAGATCTATGTGCACGAAGGCCAGATCGTCGAAGCCGGCGCGCCGCTGATCCGCCTGGACGACACCCGGTTTGCCTCCAACGTCGGCGAAACCGAAGCCGACCGCGTGGCCATGGAACTGCGCGTGGAACGTCTCAGTGCGGAAGTCGACAACCGCCCACTGAACATCACCGATGCCGCACGCAAAGCCGTGCCCAACCAGGCCTCGAACGAAGAATCGCTGTACCTCAGCCGCCGCCAGCAATTGGCCGACGAGATTGGCGGGCTGCAACAACAACTGCTGCAACGCCAGCAAGAGTTGCGCGAGTTCAGCTCCAAGCAGGAGCAGTACCGCAACAGCCTGAACCTGCTGCGCCAGGAGATCGGCATGTCCGAACCCTTGGTGCAACAGGGCGCCATCTCGCCGGTCGAAGTGCTGCGCCTCAAACGCTCGGAAGTTGAAACCCGCGGCATGCTCGACGGCACCACACTGGCCATCCCCCGCGCCCAGGCCGCCATCAACGAAGTGCAGCGCAAAGTCGACGAAACCCGCGGCAAATTCCGCAGCGAAGCCCTGGCCCAGTTGAACGAAGCCCGCACCAACCTGAGCAAGGCGCAGGCCACGTCCAAAGGCCTGGAAGACCGCGTCAGCCGCACCATGGTCACCTCCCCCGTGCGCGGCATCGTCAAGCAGATGCTGGTCAACACCGTTGGCGGCGTGATCCAGCCCGGCAGCGACATGGCCGAAGTCGTCCCATTGGACGACACCCTGCTGGTCGAAGCAAAAATCCGCCCACAAGACATCGCCTTCCTGCACCCCGGCCAGGAAGCAATGATCAAATTCACCGCCTACGACTACACCATCTACGGCGGCCTCAAAGGCAAACTCGAAACCATCGGTGCCGACACCGTGATGGATGAAGAGAAGAAAAACACCTACTACATCATCAAACTACGCACCGACCGCAGCCACCTGGGCACCGACGAGAAGCCACTGCTGATCATCCCCGGCATGGTCGCCTCGGTGGACATCATCACCGGCAAGAAAAGCATCCTGAGCTACCTGCTCAAACCCATCATCAAATCCCGCGCAGAGGCGATGCACGAGCGTTGATTTTGGGCGGGTGACACGCATAAATGCGGGGAGATTTGCGAAAACTTGGGTTTTCGCAAAAATAGTCAGATTTCAGGGGTTTACAGAACCTTTGCAGTCGCTATAATCGTCGCCCTAACACGCCGGTATAGCTCAGTTGGTAGAGCAACTGACTTGTAATCAGTAGGTCCCGGGTTCGACTCCTGGTGCCGGCACCATATAAGACGAAGCCCCTGCAGAAATGCAGGGGCTTTGTTGTTTCTGGGATATTCATCCTCGATCTCCCCTTCCCGCTTCACGTCGTTTCCTTTTGAATCACGTCTTTTCGGCCACAACTCCAGATTTCATCCTTTATGCTAAATTATGTACTGGCAATAATTATGGCGTATCCATAAAAAGGGATAATTGCATGAGCAGCATATTTCAGCGCCCTGAACTGGCCGAGTCGATGGCAAACCAGCTTCTCAATCCAGGCGTATTAGATGAAGGTCTGCGCTCGGGTCTGTTTCTGTCTGGCCTGCGCCGTACAGGTAAAACGACCTTCCTGCGCAGCGACCTGATCCCCGCCCTGGAAGCAGCAGGCGCCCTGGTGATTTACGTCGACCTCTGGAGCGACACGCTGGCCAACCCGGCGACGCTCGTGCACAACGCCATCCACAAAACCCTCAAAGAACTGCAAACGCCGGGCTCTTCAATCCTGGAAACGCTCAAGCGCGTCAGCAATGTCGATCTAGGCGCAGCAGGATTCAAGTTCGGTTTCAAACTCGACAGCATCGGCAACCCCGACGGCCCCACACTGGCGCAAGCACTCACAGAGGTTGTCGACCAAGCGAAGACCGATCTCGTGCTGATCATCGACGAGGTGCAACATGCCATTTCCTCCGACGATGGCAACCAACTGCTCCTGGCACTCAAAGCTGCGCGTGATGCAATCAACCCGCGCCCGAATACGCCGGGCTACTTCCTCTTTATCGGCACAGGCTCCCACAGAGCCCAGGTCAGCGAGCTGACCGCCAAACGCAACCAAGCGTTTTCCGGTGCGACATCGGCCGCGTACCCGCTGCTGAAGGGCGACTACGTGGAATTCCTGCTCAACCGACTGGCAATGACGGTGAAGAAGGAAAAGCTCCCCTCACTTGGGGCCGCAGTCGAAGCCTTCAATACCCTGGGCAATCGACCTGAAGAAATGCTCAAGGCATTGCGTCAACTCTTGCAGCAGGACGGTGAACCCGATGTTTTCCTACCCGTAATCGCCAGCACCTTACGCTCGGCAGCGGCGAGTATTGAGCTTGAAAAAGTCGAACAGTTAGGCAGCCTGGCTCAGGCGATTTTCAACAAGATCGCGTCTGCGGAAGGCGATGCTCGGGGGATTTTCTCTACTGATGCGGCGGCGGAATATTCCAAGACGGTAGGTCGCGAAGTGCGGGTTGAAGAAATTCAACCCGTGGTGATTGCGCTGGTGGCGGAGAACATCATCATGCGTCGCGGGCATGGGATTTATGCGATTACGGATCAATTTGTTCAAGAGATCTGGTTGGAGGAGCGGGCGTTGATTGAGGGGCGTTAGGGAGAAGAAAATGGAGCTGTCACCTTTAGTCCACAGCAAAGTGAGCGTACGTTCTCGAAATCTCGCTGACCTGCTTGTCCAAGAGGCTCCATCCAAGCAGGGGTGTAAAGCCGCCATGCTGAATGGACCTCACCTAATCTAAAGCCCACGCAACTGTCTGTGGAAAACTACAGATTTCCATCGGTGAGTAATTTCATCCACAGCCGCAGAACTCCCAAAAGTTCGAGCCTTAACCCGAATTATCCACAGGCGCAGAAAAGATCGGGCAAAGCGCTGTCGTTGACAGCAACCCAGGTAGCCAGAACCTTTAAGGCTACGCCACACCGTGGTGGTTCTCCCAAAGTGCGATTAGCGTCCGGCAGCTCGCACGCTCACAGCGATGTGATGGATGCCTACTTTTACCAGTGTGCCCACTGCGGCAACTCATCCCCTTTCATAGCTGCCCTGCAGCAACTTATCCGCTTGGCCATTTCATTGCGCCAACCTGCGCCCGTCTCTTTCTTCCGGAAAGAGACGGGCGCTCCTACCGCTGCTGCAGCCCAACTTGTACAAGGCTTTGCGGCATTCCCCCTCGTGACAATCGGCGTGACAAACACCGAAGTCACCAGCAACAGCGATGCCGATGATGGTGCCGCAGCCCAAGGAATGGACTGCACCTGACTGACAGTCAGGCATGCCCCGGTCATCGCATCACTGCCTTCACCCGACTCAGGATCTCGCGGCATTGGTCTCGTCAGCCAGTGCAGCCTCCACCCACCCACTTCTTTTTGGAAGTGTTCAGGAGGTCAGATCATGAGATGCCCAAGCTCCCGGTCGTAAAGAGCCGCCAGTCCTGCGTTAGAGGACAACCCTCACAGGTCGCAGGGGCCTTGATCCCTGATAACACTCAACATTCGTGGCGGGATGACGTGAGGAAGGTTTGAAACTTTTTGGCTTCGAGAGGAGTTCGATCATGGCACTGGTAGGTAAACGTGGCGGGCGCAATTTTGGCTATGGCCGGCAACTGAGTTATGCCGGGCCGCAGGCGTTAAAAGACATGTTCGGCGGAGGGCATTACGGGACCGTCAAAGCGCACAGTGATCGTTGGCTGGCATTTGTACGATGGTGTCGGTCTGAGGATGGGCCCGGGTTTAACGATGCGAGGCAAATTGATTGGCGGATCTTGCTGGACTACGCCGGTCATCTGCGTCACCAAGTTGAACAAGGCGCTATCAGCATCGCCACCGCGCAAAACCGGTTGTCCAGCGTAAACCGAACCATGGCCGCACTTCGCGGTGATCAGTATGTGAAAGTGCTCAGTCCGAGCAAGACGCTGGGAATGCGGCGGAACAGTGTTCGTCGCTCGGTGCCGCAAGGCCAAGACCGCGAACACGTGAAGCGGATCCTCGACGTGCTCTGCGAACACCAAATGCCGCGTGCGGCGGCCATCGCCCAGTTGGCGCGAGCCACCGGCATGCGCTTGCGCGAGGCCATCTTGGCCGACCTTCCGCGCCTGCGAAGAGAAGCCGAACACTACGACAAGATCAACATCCAGGATGGCACCAAAGGTGGCCGCGGCGGCGCAACCGCGCCTCGTTGGATCAGGGTGGATGACCATATTCGCGAAGCGCTCAGGTACGCCGAACAGGTCTCTCCCGACGGTAGCCGCAACCTGCTGGCACCGAACGAGAGCTACCTCGATTTCCAACCGAGTGTCATACGCCCCGCCCGAGACATCCTCCATACGCACAACCTCAAAGGCTTCCACGAATTGCGCGCGGCTTATGCATGCGAACGCTATGAGCAGATCACCCATCACCTAGCGCCCATCAACGGTGGCAGGGGTAGGCGCCTCGATCCATGCCTTGATCGAGAGGCACGCTTACAAATCAGCTATGAGCTGGGACACGGTCGAATCGACGTGGTATCGGCGTACATCGGTGGTCGGGTATGAATAAACCATTCGATATGGAGATCTTCTTGGCTGGGGCACTGACTGGAGCACATGCCACACGAGAACGTCACATCCGCCAGGCCAAGACTATTCAAGCAGCCATTTCTGAACGCTGGAACCGAGATAATCCATGGACATGGCAAAGAAAGCATCTCGTTTGGTTTTTGAACCACCACATGAACTCAAACTCGAAATCGACGCGCTACTACTACCTGCTGACCACAAGCCTGATCACTCTGCGCCTAGGAAAATCCTGGAATTTTCAACGTTAGCCGAATGCCAGCAACTGCGCGCTCTGTATCCCTAACTGGCAGATTGAGCCAGCCAACAATTTGATTGGGATTAGGGCGGACCTCTTGAGCCCCTGAACCTAACCTCTGTTGTTTGATAACCTCTATGTTTTACTGATGGACTGAGGGTTGTAGCTCGAGGCTACAGGCTTCACCTGAGACGTAGAGGCTGAAGGCGGTGATAGACACTAGTCTGGTGGCAAAGCTAAGGGCTGAGAATGCAAGATTGGTTGCCTTGCTGGATGCTCATGGCATCGAATGGCGCCCGCCTGCTGAGCCAGTCAAGATAGCGATTGTCCAAGCAGAACAATCACAGCAACTCGATACTGATGGAAAGCTTGCCCTATTCCGAAGCTTGTTTCGTGGTAGGACGGACGTTTATCCCATCCGCTGGGAAAGCAAGGCAGGCAAATCAGGATACGCACCCGCTTGCGCAAACGAATGGAAGCCTGGTGTTTGTGAGAAGCCCCGAATTAAATGTGGCGACTGCGGTAACCGCCAGCTGCTTCCGCTGACCGATGAGGTGGTCTATCGCCATCTGGCGGGCGAAGTGGTCGTTGGTATCTACCCCCTACTCTCTGATGACACTTGTTATTTTTTGGCAGTCGACTTCGATGAGGCCGAATGGCGTGATGATTCCAAAGCTTTTGTACAGTCGTGCCATGAGCTGAACGTCCCGGTGGCCCTGGAAATATCGCGCTCAGGCCAAGGGGCTCATGGCTGGATTTTCTTTGAGCGTAATGTTCCTGCCTGCGATGCGCGCCGCCTCGGTGCCGCAATCATCAGTCGTGCCTGTGAGCGCACCCGCCAGTTGGCGCTCAGCTCCTATGATCGACTGTTTCCAAACCAGGACTATATGCCCAAAGGCGGCTTTGGAAATCTCATCGCGCTCCCTTTACAAAAGCGGGCCAGAGCCCAAAACAATAGCGTTTTTGTAGACGACTCGCTTGAGCCTCATCCTGATCAATGGGCCTTCCTGGCATCGATTCAGCGCATGAGTCCAGAAGATATCCAGCCCGTTATTAGCCAGGCGATGGGTAATCGGGACCCTCTAGGGGTCGCCTATGTCGATGACGAAGGTGATGCAGAACCTTGGAAAGATCGTGAATCGAGATCACGTAAATTGACATGCCCGTTGCCTGCTGCTGTCAACATCACGCTGGCTAACTTAATTTACTTTGAAAAGTCGGAATTGCCACAGCCATTGGCAAACCAGCTTGTCCGGCTCGCTGCCTTTCAAAATCCTGAGTTCTACAAAGCTCAGGCCATGCGCATGTCAGTGTGGAACAAGCCAAGGATTATCGGCTGTGCCCAGAACTTCCCCAAACATATTGCGTTACCACGTGGCTGTTTGGATGCTGCGCTGGAGCTTTTAGAGGAAAACGGGGTTACCCCTATTCTTAAAGACGAACGCTTCGCGGGCAACCCCATCGACGTGAGCTTTCTCGGGACCCTGCGTTCTGACCAAGAGGCTGCTGTCAGCGCAATGCTAAGTCATGACACCGGTATCCTCTGCGCACCGACAGCTTTCGGTAAAACAGTGAGTGCTGCTGCGTTGATTGCCGCACGTGGCATTAACACGTTGGTGCTTGTGCATCGGACAGAACTATTAAGGCAGTGGCAAGAGCGCTTGCAGGCGTTCTTGAGAGTCGGGAATGGTGTCGTTGGTACTCTTGGGGGCGGAAAAGCGAAACTTACAGGCATCATCGACATTGCCGTAATGCAGTCGTTATCGCGAAAAGGCGAGATCAGCGATCAGGTAAAAAATTACGGCCAGATCATCGTTGATGAGTGTCATCACATATCAGCAGTGTCATTCGAGGCACTACTGAGAAGCGCTACAGCGCGGTACGTACTGGGACTCACTGCAACCCCAGTGCGCCGAGATGGGCAGCAGCCCATTATTTTCATGCAGTGCGGACCGATCCGACATTCTGCTGCTCGACCTGCGAGTGCGCCCCATGACCTCTCTGTCGTGCCTCGATTGCTGCCCAAACCAATAGTGGTCCCCGACGGCTTTGGGATTCAGGACGTTTTTCGGCGTCTAGCCGACGACTCTGAGCGGACAGCCAAAATCGTCTCGGAGATTGAGCAGGCGTACAGCGAGGGTAGAAAAATTCTAGTGTTAACGGAGCGGACGGAACATGTGGATGTCCTTGAATTAGAATTGAAGCCGCGCGTGCATAACCTTTTCACGCTTCATGGACGAGTGCCTAAGAAACAGCGCATTTCCCGTATGCATGAGCTTGAGTCCCTTCCCCCAGATGCTCCACGGGTGCTGTTGGCAACAGGAAAACTAGTAGGTGAAGGCTTCGATCACCCGCCGTTGGACACGCTGGTGCTGGCGATGCCCATCTCATGGAAAGGAATCCTTCAGCAATATGCGGGGCGGTTGCATCGAACGCACGCCGATAAGACCGACGTGCGAGTGATCGACTTCGTTGACGATGGTAATGTCGCGCTGCTGAGGATGTGGGATAAGCGCCAGGCGGGTTACAAAGCGATGGGCTACCGCATGGCTGATTCCATGGCCACCATGGACCTACTCTAACTCTAACGTGGTTGATAGTTGACACATCAACGGCCCAACTCTCATAGACAAATGACCGGCCGCTGTGGGGGCAACTCCGGCCCTTCGCCGTTAGTAACGTCAAGCAAGATCCTCAGGCGTACGAGGACCTTGAGGTAGTTTTAGAGGTAGAATCGCACAGGTCTTTAAGTATTAATCAGCTAATTCAATAACTTATTAGATCGTTCGACTCCTGGTGCCACCATGTAAAACCAAGCCCCTGCAAAAATGCAGAGGCTTCGTTGTTTCTGGGATATTCATCCTCAAACAGCCCTTCCGCTTCACCTCCCTACCTGTTGAATCAACCTTTTCGCGCCAAAACTCCAGATTCCATCCTTTATGCTGAATTATGTATTGCCAATAATTATGGCCTACCCATAAAAAAATAATGACATCCCGCCATGTGGCAACCCTTCAAGACAAACTGAAAAATCAACCAATCTATTTTCCCGATTGCTCCTCGCCGCTCACCACGCTAACCTCCCCCCATCGCTGCCAATTCAGCGATCGGGCCTGAGAACCCGGCAAGATGCAGGCGCACCAAGCGCCCCCAACACCCGATTTTGAAGGCGTTTTTTTTCGCCTTAAAATTCGTGCAATGGCGGCTGTGCGTGGGAGACCTTCGGGTCTGCCGGGTTCCTGTATCTCCGGTTTCTCAGCCTGCGCACAGCTGCCACCCATTCGCCTGAGAACGAACGTGGTAGCTCTCAATCGATACGGGAGTTCCACCAATGACCGCTACACCTACATCCGCGTTAACCACCCTCGGCGTCACCCCTTTCTCCTTTCACTCCGACCAACCTCTGTTCCGCGTCAACAGCGGTGTTTCCCTGCATGAAGCCTTGCACCATGTTTCCGATTTGCTCCACGTTGCCAAGCTGCTCGCCGAAGATGCGGCGATGACGAAGGAGACGGACCGTTATGCCTGGGCGTCGCATTATTTGCAGGAGATGAGCAAGGCGGTGATTGATGATGTGGTGAAGGTGTTGGAGGCGCCTGGGAATACCGGGCTGTAAGTAGGGCTGCGCAGCGGCCCCATAGCCAGGCGCTGGGTTCTAACAGGAAAATCTCAGTGTCTTTATTGGGGCTGCTGCGCAGCCCGGCGCGGGCGGTGCGACGATTCGACAAGCCCTCTCACCACAGAGTTGTGGGCCAGCCTTCGAGCGTTGTGTAGATACCCAATCCCACAGAAGCGCATCTCGGCTTGGAACGCTTTTTTCGGTATAAACCTGAACACCCTCCGCGTCGTGAACGGACTCCCATGAACGCCCTGAAACTGATCTGCCTCCTGGTCGTTTTCCCGCTGTTGCTGGCCGCCCTCGGTGGCTGGGAGCGTCAGCGTGCTGACGAAACCACCACTGCAATGATCGATTACCACATCACCGTGGACATCGCTAAACAGCAACTCCAGGCGCTGGCGGCCAAGGATCCGGCAACCATGCTCGATCTGACCAATGAAAAAATCAGCGTACAGTTGGCCCTCTCTCGCCTGGAAAAAATCGAATCCGAACTGCCCACGGCCCATAAGATCAACCGCGTGCTACGCGCCGTCGCACCGTGGGTCATAGGCCTGGGCCTGCTAGCGGCATTGATCGGTGTGACAGCGCTGGCCAGCACGCACTGGGCCGGACGCCGGGCGCAGCAGTCGCGGGAAAGGTTGCTGCACGTGTTCTCCCTGGGCAGCCGTTTGCTGCCTTACGTGCTGGTCAGCCATGTGGTGGCAATGGCGGCAGCGGTTGCTTTGGCGTTGAGCTACGAAGGTCTGGCGATGTGGCATATCGGCCGGCTGGGCAGTGGCGAGGTCAAGCTGATGGCGGTGCTGGGGGTGGTTGCGGCGTTTTGCTTGTACTCGATCTGGCAGTTGCTTAAACAGTTGCGTCACATGTTGGGGATGTTCATGCCTGAACCGTTGGAGATGTTCGGGCAGGTGGTCACGCCCGAACAGGCGCCAGGGTTGTGGCGCCATGTGAATGAACTGGCGGGCAAACTCGGCGCGCTGCCGCCGGATCATATTGTGGTGAGCCTGGCCCAGAGCTTTTACGTGACGTCCAGCGCGGCCACTGTGCAACCGGCGAACACGGCGCTGCGCGGGCGCACTTTGCATCTGCCGCTGCTGTACCTGGGCCTGCTGAGCCACGAGGAAGTCGGCGCGGTGATCGGCCATGAGCTGGCGCACTTTGCGGGGCAGGACACGGATTACAGCCTGCGCTTTTTACCAATCTACGACGGGGTCAATCGCAGCCTGGAAGCGCTGTTGGACACGATGCTGGCCAGCGATTTTATTCAGGGACGGCTGATGCGGCCGTCGTTCATGTTCGGTGTGTTTTTCATGCAGC
Organism: Pseudomonas sp. 2822-17; assembly: GCF_002742485.1. Taxonomy (NCBI): domain Bacteria; kingdom Pseudomonadati; phylum Pseudomonadota; class Gammaproteobacteria; order Pseudomonadales; family Pseudomonadaceae; genus Pseudomonas; species Pseudomonas sp. 2822-17. The sequence continues at coordinate 188,842 of NZ_LJRZ01000371.1, read as the reverse complement.
GCTTTGATGACGCGGTGAACCACTGGAGCCGCGAGCGCGAATTGCTGGCGGATGCGGCCGGTGCGCGGCTGGTCGGCAATGCCGCGGCGGCGTCGGCGCTGTTGCGCGTGTCGGTGTTGCAGCCGCACGTTGAGGAGTCATTGTTGGCGGTGTGTGAAGCCGGGTCGGCAAAAGATCTGCCCGACGCCGTGCTCGCGGCCTTGCGTGAGTGCCCATTGCAACTGCCGCCCGAAGCCCTGGCGATTCATCAACCCCATCCGACCGACTCCCATCCGTCCAACGGCGAACGCCTGCAAGCGCTGAACGTGCCGCTGGACGATGCCCTGCGCAGCGCAACCCGCACGGTGGACAGCGACGCGGCGAATGCGCAGATCGATGCCTGCTTCAGCGCACCACGGGCACTGCGCGAGCAGTTGTCTGGCGATGTGATGGAAGTGGCAGTGTCGGAGAACGCCGAGCATACCCACCTGCTGGAAACCTTGGCCGCGTCGGCCGAAGGCGAGCGTGCATTGCATGAGGGCAGCGCATGGCGAGGCGCGTTGATGGCGCTGGCGGGGCTGCCCTTTATGCTGGGTGGGGTGTTTATCCTGAGCCGGGTCTGGCTCGCACCGGAGCGTTTGAAAGGCACGCCGTTGTCGGCGGTCGGCGCAGGTGCGTGCCTGGGTGTTATCGGGCTGGGCCTCCTGTGGCTGGGCATCCGTCGATTCAAGCGTGCGCCGCAGACCGCATTGCGCCTGACGCCTGAGCATTTTGTGTTCAATAACCTGGCGCAGCCGCTGCCCATCGAACATATCGAAGAGATCTCGCTGCAATTCGTGCAGGGTATTTGGATAACGCTGCAATTGACGCCTGAGGCGCCCTTACCTGCGACGCGCAAAGCAGCGTTCGGCGTACCCGGTGTGCGCATCAATAAGAAGAAACGCCAGGTGTTGCTGCTGATGGCACAGCTTTGTATCGACAATAAAAAGATCGAGCCCTACGAGGGGCTGTCCTTGATGCTCGATTACAAAAATGCAGCGCTGGCCCGCAGTATTTTACAGAGCCGCGAGGACTGATCCGCGCCCATAAAAAAACCCCGAACCAGTCGGGGTTTTTTATCGCCTTGAATCAGGCGCGACGTGCGATCACTTAGAAAACGTTGATCGGGTAGTCGGCGAACAGACGCAGTTCGTTACCACCAACGTTGTAGTTGCTGGCGTTGTTGGAAACGCGCAACCATGAGGCGCGAGCACGCAGGCTCAGGTCTTTGGCCGGACCGCTCTGAACAACGTATTTGAACTGGTTGAAGATTTCACGCTCGGTGCCATTGCCGCGGCCGCTGCCGTCGTCAATGTTGGTACCGCGCACGTAGGCCACGTTGTAGCTCAAGCCAGGCACACCGAAGGTCGTGAAGTCGATACCGTACGCGGCTTGCCACGAACGCTCGTCCTTGCCGTTGAAGTCGGACCAGTAGGAGTTGGCCAGCAGGATGGTGTTGCCACCGTCGCCGATGCCGGTGTCGCGGGTATTATCGCGATAGCCGCCGTACAGGTAGCCGGTGTCGCCGGTGCTGCGCTGGTGGGCCAGGGTGAAGGTGTGCGGGCCGACAGCCCAGGTGGCGCCGAGGCTCCAGATTTTGTTGTCGCGGGCGTCTTCATCACCGCGCTGCGAGGCAAAGCTCTTGTCCAGCTTGGTTTTGTAGCCATTGAAGTCAAACGTCAGCGACTGCTTTTCTGGCAGGGCCAGTACGTAGTTCACGTTGACGTATTGCTTCTTCAGCACGTCTTCCATGTCGGACGCGTACAGCGCAGCGGACAGGCTTTCGGTGAACTTGTAGCTGCCGCCCAGGTAGCTGATGTTTTTCAAGTTGCCGCTGTCGGTGCCTTCAGCACTTTTGCGAGCTTCCTTGGTGAAGCGACCTGCATCCAGTTGCAGACCTTCGATCTCTTTGGAAACGATCGAGGTGCCGGTGTAGGTTTCCGACAACAGACGCGAGTTGTCGTACTGCAGCACAGGCACGGCCGGCATTTGATCGCCGTACTTGAGCACGGTGTTCGACACGCGGAACTTCACCGCCGCGCCGCCTTTGGACAGGTCGTCGGCTGCTGCGCCGCTGGCGCCTTTCTTGAAGAAGTCGATACCGCCCGCGCCGCTGCGGCCTTTGCCGCCGTCCAGACGAATCGCGTATTGACCGATCACATCCACACCTACACCGACGGTGCCTTGGGTGAAGCCGGACTCGAACTTGCCGATGAAGCCCTGGCCCCATTCGGCTTTGTCTTGCTTGCCGTTTTTGTAGTCACGGCTGATGTAAGCGTTACGTGCAGCGATGTTCAGGTGGCTGTCTTCAACGAAACCCTTGGATTGCTCCTGGTCGTTTGCCATTGCTGCCGATGCGCTCAAAATCCCCAGAGCGATCAGACTCATCCGTTGCTTCAACATTTTCTTGTATTCCTTATTTCTGGTTGAGTACGCGCAGTGACACCAGGCTCCATGTCGCATTTTCTGGTGTCGACTTTCTCCGAAAAAAAGAAGGCCCGCGGACGACTTAACATGGCGCGGGCCTTTTCTTGTTGGATGAGTCATGGCGGTTAGCCACAGGCGTTGGACGCAATCCTAGTCGCGCGTTGAACTATGTGTCAATTTCGTGAATCGTCTGTATTTAGGCGAAATAATTCTAAGCAACGGCCTACGGCCTTTCTGAAAACGACAAAAAATCTGTCGCGCATCGCCAAAGAACACATCTCGCAACATATTTCAAAGCCGATACGTTTGGTAATAGATAACGCGCGCAAATGCAAAGCATTACCATTAGCGCGCTTTTCCTCCCAAACACTTTGGATACATTTCCCCATGCCTGCCCCTCGCCTGACGCCCATCACTCTTGGGCTCTCTGTTCTGTTGTCTGCCGGTTTTGCCTGTGCGGCCACCACCTTGCCCGAAACCTCGATCAGCGCCGAAGCTGACGAAGACGACCCGCGTGTCAAGGAAACCAGCACTGCGACACGCACCGCCACTGCGGTGCGTTATGTGCCCCAGGCCATTGATTCGGTGAAGACCGAAAGCCTGCGCTCCTACGGCACCAACGACCTGGGCCAGGCGTTGAGCGGCATCCCCAACGTGAGCAGCGGCGCCGATACGCGCTTCGACAGTGTGCGCATCCGTGGTTTTGACGCGAGCAATGACTTCTACCTGGACGGCATTCGCGACGACAGCCAATACGTGCGCGATCTGCATAACATCGAGCGTATCGAAGTGCTCAAAGGGCCGGCGGCAGTGCTTTACGGGCGAGGCGGTCAGGGAGGGATCGTCAACCGCGTGAGCAAGCTGCCAACGGCCGGGCACAAGTCGAGCATCGAGGCACAGGGCGGCAGCAATGATATGCGCAGTCTGTACGCGGACCTGAGCACTGACCCCACCGATAACATCAGCCTGCGCCTGAACATGGGCAACCAGGACAACAACAGTTTTCGCGATGACATCAGCGGTAGTCGCCAACTGTTTGCGCCGTCCATGAGCTGGCAGCTCACGCCTGACCTGAACTGGCTGGTGCAATACGAATACAGCCGCTACAACCGCACGCCGGATCGCGGCGTGCCCGGCGTCAACGGGCGCCCGGCGGATGTGAGCCGCAGCACCACCTACGGCGACGGCCGCGACTACATCGACGACAAAACCCAGTCCCTGCGCTCCAAGCTGACCTATGAGCTCAACGACAACTGGCAACTGCGCCAGACCCTCGGTGTGTTCAAGCTCGACAGCGATTTCGACAACACCTACCAAACCGCCTACAACCGTTTGAACAACAGCGTGACGCGCCAACGCTGGCAACAGGACCTGACCACCCTCAACATATTCAACAACGTCGAGCTCGAAGGCAGCTTCAGCACCTACGGCCTGGAACACCGCCTGCTCACCGGCCTTGAGCTGGGCAGTCAACGTCGCGATCCGAAGCTGTACAGTGCTGGCCCGACCGTACCGGCGCTTGACCTCAACCGGCCGAATCGTCATCTGAGCCACACCGGGCGCATGAACATGTCGAGCAACAACCACACCGAAGTCGAAAGCCGCGCCATTTACGTCCAGGACCAATTGCGCCTGAATGATCAGTGGCAAGTGCTGGCCGGCGTGCGTTACGACGTGTTTGAAGTGAGCACCAAAAACAAGCTGACCCATATTCAGCAGGAGGTCGACAGCCGCAAGGCCAGCCCACGTTTTGGCCTGGTGTGGACGCCTCTGGAGCACCACTCGTTTTATGCGTCATGGAGCAAGACGTTCTCCCCGGCCGGTGGCGGTTTGATCGGCATCACCCCCAACGCCGCCGGCAGCGTCAACGACCTGAGCCCCGAGATGACCAAGCAGAAAGAAATCGGCGTGAAAAGCGACTGGCTCGACGACCGCTTGAGCACCACTCTGGCGGTGTACGAACTGGAACTCTACAACCGCCGCACCAGCGACCCGCTGGACCGTACCATCACCCTGCTCAGTGGCCTGCAACGCTCGCGTGGCGTGGAGCTGACCGCCACCGGCAAGATCGTCGGCAACTGGTCTGTACGCGGCGGTATCGGCGTGCAGGATGCCAAGGTCGAGAAGGACAACAACGGCTTTGAGGGCAAACGCGTCAGCGATGTGGCCAAGCGCAATGCGAGCCTGTTTATCACCTGGAAACCGGAAATGGGCTGGTACGCGGAAACCGGCCTGACGCTGGTGGGCGACCGTTACGCTGACAACCTCAACACCGTGGTCCTACCCGGTTATGGCACTTGGGATGGACTGGTCGGGTTCCGCCATAAGGAATGGGACGTGCGGGCGGCGCTGAACAACATCGCCGACAAGACTTACTACGAATCGGCGACCAGCGTGGCGCAGATTCAGCCGGGCGAGCCGCGTAACCTGGTGGTAACGGGCACTTACAGTTTCTAAAGCCCGCTCCCACATTTGGCTTTGAGTGTCCTTCAGTTACACATCAACTCACACAACGCATGCACTTCATCCTCGCTGAACAGCCCCACCGGGTAGCGTTCACTCATCACGCTGCGCAGATCCGGCTGCTGCCGGGCCTGCCGCGTGCCGTGCTCCTTCAACCACTGCCCCAGCGCATGGATCGTGTCGTTGTTAACCCGTGAAGGGTGGAAGGTGCGCGTGTACATCGGGTTGATATCGGCGTTCATTTCAGCGCTCTCTCCTACTGCTTGAGCGGCTAACTTACTCAAGGTTTATGACAGAACCGTGCAGTCATCACCTTGGGCCACTGTGGCAACACCGATACAAGAGCTATGCCAATGTGGCGTATCTACAGGCAGATAGACACAAAAAAGCCCCCGGCCTTACGGGGCCGGGGGCTTGCTGTGGGCGCTGATACCGAGTAGCGCCTCACTTCTGGAAAGGCGCTGTTACAACTGCACTCAGTTTTTGTGCGGTGCCGGTTGCTGTTGGGTCAGGCAGTGGATATTGCCGCCGCCCAGTAACAGTTCACGGCCGGGCACCATCACCACTTCGTGTTGCGGAAACAGGTTCTGCAGGATGGCCTTGGCTTCGCTGTCCAGCGGGTCGTCGAAACTTGGCGCGATGATGCCGCCGTTGACGATCAGGAAGTTGACGTAGGAACCGGCCAACCGCACGGTCGGGTTGCGTTCCTGGGTGCCGTCCACCGGATCGACACCTGCGCATTCTTCCTGCGTGGCGTACAGCGGCCCCGGGATCGGCATTTTATGCACTGTAAACGGGCGGCCCTGGGCGTCGGTGTTGCTTTGCAGCACGTCCATGGCCGCGTGGCAGCGTGCGTAGTTCGGGTCTTGCACATCGTCGGTCCAGGCCAGCAACACTTCGCCAGGGCGCACGTAGCAGCAGAAGTTATCCACATGGCCGTCGGTTTCGTCGTTAAACAGGCCATCCGGAAACCAGATGATCTTATCCACAGCCAGGTTGGCACTCAGCACCGCTTCAATCTGGGCGCGGTCGAGGTGCGGGTTGCGATTGCGGTTGAGCAGGCATTCTTCGGTGGTGATCAGCGTGCCTTCGCCGTCGACATGAATCGAACCGCCTTCCAGAACAAAACCTTCGGTGCGGTAACGCGGCGCACGTTCGATTTCGAGGATCTTGCCGCCCACCTGTGAGTCGCGATTCCACGGCGAGTACAGCCCGCCATCAAAACCGCCCCAGGCGTTGAAATCCCAGTTCACGCCGCGCACTTCGCCGCTGTTGTTGATCACGAACGTCGGGCCGGTGTCGCGTACCCAAGCGTCGTCGCTGGACATTTCCACCACACGAATATTCGGCACGTCCAAACGGGCGCGGGCGTTTTCGTACTGGCCGGCAGAAACCGCCACGGTCACCGGTTCAAACCGTGCAATGGCCTTGGCCACCGCCACGTGCGCCGCCTGCGCCGGTTTACCACCCAGACGCCAGTTGTCCGGGCGCTCGGGCCAGACCATCCACGTTTGCGTCTGTGGCGCCCATTCGGCGGGCATGTGGAAGCCATCGGCGCGGGGTGTGCTGTGCAGGGTGGTCATGGCGATCAGGGCTCCGAATGGGGGTAGAAGCCGACTTTATAACGGATAAAAATCGGCTTTAAAAGCAATCAAACAGCATGATCGATAAATATGACAGGGAATAACCGATAACAATCGATTAATCACAAGTGTTCATCGAGCACCTTCGACAGCATGTCGACAAAAAAGTCCACGCTCCGTTTAGACGTCACCATCGGCGGCTTGATTTTGAGGATGTTCAGGTAGTCACCGGTCGGTTGCATGAAAATCCCCAACTCGCGCAGACGGTCGCACAGCAGCGTGGTCTCTTCAGTCGCCGGCTCCAGGGTTTGCCGATCGCGCACCAACTCCAGGCCCAGATAAAAACCGGAACCGTGAACCGCACCCACCAAGGGGTGGCGATCAATGAGTGCTTCCAAGCGCGCCTTGAAATGCCCGCCTACCTCTTGGGCGTTTTCCCACAATTTTTCTTCCTCCATCACGTCCAGCACCGCCATGCCGATGCGGCAACTCACCGGGCTGCCCCCTGACGACGAGAAGAAATACCCTTCAGCCTCCAGCGCCTCGGCAATGTCTCGGCGCGTAATCACGGCGCCGAGTGGCTGGCCGTTGCCCATGCCCTTGGCCATGGTAATGATGTCGGGCACCACGCCCTGCTCTTCAAAGCCCCAGAAGAAATGCCCCATGCGGCCGTAACCCACCTGCACCTCATCGGCGATACACACGCCGCCCTGGGCGCGAACCAACCCGTACACCTGCTGCAAATAACCCGGCGGCAGAGAGATGCCACCGGCATTGCCGTACACCGGCTCACAGATAAACCCGGCCAACTGACGTTTGCTTGCGGCGATTTTCGCCAGGTTGTGTTCCACGCTTCGTACGTAGTCCGGCGCGCTGTCCTGCCCACGGAATTCACCGCGATAAGTATTCGGCGCAGCCACCGGGTGCACCCAGTCCGGGCGGCTGCTCAGCGCCTGGGGGTTGTCGGCGATCGAGGTGGACACCGCATCCGCCGCCACTGACCAGCCGTGATAAGCCTCCAACACACTGAGCATGTCGCGCCCGCCGCTGTAGGCCCAGGCCAGGCGGATGGCCAGGTCGTTGGCCTCGGTGCCGCTGTTGACCAGGAACACCCGGTCCATGCCCGCCGGCGCCAACGCCAGCAAGCGCTCGGAAAACTCGGCAATTGCGGCATAGTGAAACCGCGAATTGGTATTGAGCAGCGACCATTGCTGCGCCGCCACCGCCGCCATGCGTGGGTGGCCATGGCCCAGCACCGCGACGTTATTAAGCATGTCCAGGTAGGACCGGCCCTGCATGTCGATCAGGTGGTTGCGCCAGCCGCGTTCGATGCGAGGCGGATCGACGTAATAGTGTTTTTGCGACCGGGCAAAACTGGCGTCACGGCGGGCCAGCAGCGCGTGAGGGTCCAGCTCCGGTTCGGCATCGCACGCCAGCCCCAGCAAGGCGGCGGGCGATGGACACAAGGCTTGCCAGGCCAAGGCGCGAGACGGCGTGCAAAACAGCGGCGGTTCGAGTTCGGCGCGGCACAGTTGCACGGTCAGCGGCGCACGAACCTCGCCCAGAACTTGCCCTTTTACCAGCAATGAGCCCGGCTTCAATGAGGTGTTCACTCCCCATAGCCGTACGCTCAGCTCGACGCCTCGCACACTCACAAGGCCATCGCCGCCCTGGTGCAGCGTCCCGGCAAAAGGCACTTCCAGCAACGTGCCATGGGGCAAATGCAGCTCCACATGGAGCGCGAAAGTGTCTGGCTCGGCGGCGCTGTCCGGGCAGGTACGCGACAGACGATATTGCCCATACCGACTGGCCGCCAACCCATGCACGGTTGCGGCTTCATCCAATAACCGACGGTCAACCCCAGGCGTTTCCCAATTGCCCGCCTCGAAATGCGGACTGAGCACGCCCAGGTCGATCAGCGCAAACTCCCGCCCCACCAGACCGGGGAGCAACGGGGCGAAGTCCTCGCTGGCAATCGGCGCCAGCGTCTCGCCGACACTGCTGAGAATCGCAGCCGCCATCAGTTCAAATGGCACCGACGTCGCTACATGGAAAATTTCCCACTCGTGTTCGGCGTTTTTCAACAGGTAGGCGTTATCCGGATCCAGGCGCTGCTGCTGTTCGCTGCTCAACACCAGCACTGCCGCACGGGCGACGATCAGCGGCCACAGCGCCTGCAATTCCTCACGTTGCAGCGGCGTAACCGCATGACACGCCTGGACCGCCGGCAGGATGGCAAACGGGTCGCCCTCGGCATGGTGCAACAGGGCGGCGCAGGTCACCGACAGGTCGGCAATGCGCCAGGTGTGCACCAGGTCGCCGAAATCGATAACGCCCTGAAGTTGCCAGTGCCGCTGGGCATCGCGTTGCCACACCACATTGTCGTCAGTGATGTCCATGTGCACGGCCTGCCACGGCAGGCGCTCGGCCAAGGGGCGGATGCGCGCTTCAACCTGTTCGGCGATCTGTTCCAGCGCGGCCCGGTGGGGCAGGTTTTCCAGGGTGGCCAACAGGTGGGTGATCAGTTCACTGGCATGGCGCGGGTCCCATTGCAGGGTGCGTTCCAGGCCAGGGTGGGTGAAGCCAGCCAGCGCGAGGCTCATGCGACCGCACAGGTCACCGAAGCCTGCAATCACATCGCGCCCCAGATGCGGCAGATGGGTCAACGGCTGACCGTCGATGTAGTCCAGCAACCGCAGGTGCAGGGTCTGGCCGTCGAGCGTCACGGTCAGCAGCTCCTCACCGCTCAGTGCCTTGATGACCTTGGGCACGCGCACGCCCTGCAATGTGTTGAGGGCCGCGTGCTGGGCATGCAACTCCACCGCCGCGTAGTCGCCCCGGCAGATTTTGAGAACAAACCGGCCACGGGAGCTGTCGACTTTGTAATTGAGGTCTTGCTGGCTGCCCAGTGACTGCAACGTGCCACTAAGGCCGTAATGCTCCGCAAGGAGTTGAGCCGCCTGATCGGGGCCTACTTGCGGGCAGGGTAGACTGGCACGGTGGATCAACGTGGCGAGCAGCATGGGGGTGGCCTCAATTTTTTAGACGTGTATATCGCCATTGTTCGGGGGGCTTGCGCAACCCCCACACACAGACCGCCCTGACCAGCGCCATAACACCCGCTATGCTCCACTCACTGAACGTCCGTCTAAGGAAAAAGGGCCCCCGTCATGCGCATTCTCATTACCGGTGGCGCCGGTTTTATCGGTTCTGCTTTGATACGTCACCTGATTCAGCACACCGAGCATGAAGTGCTCAACCTCGACAAACTCACCTACGCCGGCAATCTGGAATCGCTGACCAGCATCGCGTCCGATAGCCGCTATGAGTTTGTCCAGGCCGACATCATCGACCAGGCCACCGTCAGCGCAGTGCTCGCGCGCTTCGAGCCCCACGCGATCATGCACCTGGCCGCTGAATCCCACGTCGACCGTTCGATTGACGGTCCGTCGGATTTTATCCAGACCAATATCGTCGGCACCTACAGCCTGCTGGAAGCTGCCCGAGGCTACTGGCAAACACTGTCCGGGCCGGACAAGAGCGCGTTTCGCTTCCACCATATTTCGACCGATGAGGTCTACGGCGACCTCCACGGCGTGGACGATCTGTTTACCGAAACCACGCCCTACGCGCCCAGCTCGCCCTACTCGGCCAGCAAAGCCGCGTCCGACCACCTGGTCCGCGCCTGGCAGCGCACCTATGGTCTGCCCGTGCTGCTGACCAACTGCTCGAACAACTACGGCCCCTTCCACTTTCCTGAAAAGCTGATCCCGCTGGTGATCCTCAACGCCCTCGCGGACAAGCCGTTGCCCGTCTATGGTGATGGTTTGCAAGTGCGCGACTGGTTGTTTGTAGAGGACCATGCGCGTGCGCTGCTCACCGTCGTGACGCACGGCGCGGTCGGCGAGACGTACAACATCGGCGGCCACAACGAGCAAAAGAACATCGACGTCGTGCGCAGCATCTGCCACTTGCTGGAGGAATTGGCACCCCGACACCCGCAGGGCGTCGAGCACTACACCGACCTGATCACGTTCGTGAAAGACCGTCCAGGCCACGACCAACGCTACGCGATCGACGCCAGCAAAATCGAGCGCGAGCTGGGCTGGGTACCCGAAGAAACCTTTGAAACCGGGCTGCGCAAAACCGTGCAGTGGTACCTCGATAACCTGGAATGGTGCCGCAGGGTCCAGGATGGCAGTTATCAGGGTGAACGATTGGGCAACACCGACATGAAGGATCTGATCGCATGATGAAAGGAATCGTATTGGCCGGCGGCTCCGGCACGCGCCTGCACCCCATCACGCTGGGTGTCTCCAAACAACTGCTGCCGGTTTACGACAAGCCGATGATCTATTACCCGATCTCGGTACTGATGCTGGCCGGCATCAAGGAGATCCTGGTGATCTCCACCCCGGCGGACTTACCGCAATACCGCAACCTGCTGGGTGACGGCAGCCAGTTTGGCGTGACCTTCAGCTACGCCGAGCAACCGAAGCCGGACGGGCTGGCGCAAGCCTTCCTGATTGGCGAGCAGTTCATCGGCAACGACCCCGTATGCCTGATCCTGGGCGACAACATTTTCCACGGCCAGCGCTTCAGCGAGCAGTTGCATGCGGCGGTGAATCGCGGCAAAGGCGCCACGGTGTTTGGCTATTGGGTCAGAGATCCGGAGCGCTTCGGCGTGATCGACTTCGACAGCGAAGGTCGCGCCCTGTCCATCGAAGAAAAACCCGCCGTGCCGAAATCCAGCTATGCCGTCACCGGCCTGTATTTCTACGACAATGACGTGATCAACATCGCCAAGGCGGTCAAACCCTCCGCGCGAGGTGAACTGGAAATCACCGACGTCAACAACGCTTACCTCAAGCGCGGTGACTTGCAGGTGGAGCGCTTTGGTCGGGGTTTCGCCTGGCTGGATACCGGTACCCACGACAGTTTGCTCGACGCCTCGCAGTACGTGCAGACCATCGAGCGCCGCCAGGGCCTCAAAGTGGCGTGCCTTGAAGAAATCGCCTATGGCAACGGCTGGATCGACCGCGAACACCTGCTCGAACGCGCCAAATACTTCGGCAAGACCGGTTATGGCCAGTACCTGTATTCCCTGGCGGGAGACAACCAGTGAATGTCGTCGATACATCGCTTCCCGGCGTCTTGATCCTCGAACCAAAAGTGTTCGGTGACGAACGCGGTTTTTTCTACGAAAGCTTCAACGCCCGGGCCTTTGCCGAGGCCACCGGGCTCAAGCGCGAGTTTGTGCAAGACAACCACTCGCGCTCGCAAAAAAACGTGCTGCGGGGCCTGCATTACCAACTGGAGCACACCCAAGGCAAACTGGTGCGTGTCACGGCGGGCGAAGTGCTCGACATCGCCGTGGACATTCGCCGCAGCTCGCCGAACTTCCGCCAGTGGGTGGGCGTACGCCTATCGGCGCAAAACCACCGCCAGTTGTGGGTGCCGGAAGGGTTTGCCCATGGGTTTGTAGTGCTGAGCGACTACGCCGAGTTCCTGTACAAGACCACCGACTACTACCAACCGAGCGCCGAGCGCAGCATCCTGTGGAATGACCCGACGCTGGCTATCGACTGGGAGCTGACCGAGCCGCCCCAACTGTCCGCCAAGGACCAGGCGGGCAAACTGCTGATGGAGGCCGATCTGTTCCCATGAAGATTCTGATTACCGGCCAACGTGGCCAAGTCTCCCAAGCACTGCAACAGCGCCTTCAGGGGCTGGGCGAACTGATTGTGCTCAGCCGCGAGCAGCTCGACCTGGCCAAACCGCAGCAGATCCGCGAGCAAACCCGCGCCCATCGCCCCGACCTGATCATCAACGCCGCCGCCCACACGGCGGTCGATCAGGCCGAAAGCGAACCGGACGCCGCCTTCGACATCAACGCCATCGCCCCCGGCATCCTCGCCGAGGAAGCCAAGGCCCTGGGCATTCCGCTGATTCACTACTCCACCGACTACGTGTTCGACGGCAGCAAGGCTGCGCCCTACACCGAAGCCGACACGCCCAACCCGTTGAGCGTCTACGGCCAAAGCAAGCTGGCGGGCGAACAGGCGATTGCGGCCGTGGGCGGCCAATACCTGATCCTGCGCACCAGTTGGGTCTACTCCAACCACGGCAAGAATTTCCTGCTGACCATGCAGCGCCTGCTGCAAGAGAAACCACAGATGCGCATCGTGGCCGACCAGATCGGCGCGCCGACGTGGGCCGGGACCATTGCCAGCAGTACCCGCGCACTGATCGAGCGTTGGCAGGCGTGCAAGGCCGGGGAATGGGGCGTCTATCACCTGACTGCCCAGGGGGAGACGTCGTGGTTCGGCTTCGCCCAGGCGATTGGCGAGCACCTGCGCGCCGAGGGCAAAGCCTGTGCCGAACTGGAGGCGATCCCCTCCAGCGCCTACCCGACGCCCGCCAAGCGCCCGTTGAACTCACGCCTCGATTGCAGCCGCTTGCAGCAACAGTGGCACGTCAGCCAGCCACACTGGCAAGACGCATTGCGCGAGTGTCTTGCACAGCAGCACTAGGCATAATGCGCCTGTACCCACAGGCGCACGACTCCCATGACTCCATCCCTTCCGCGAAGACCCCGCTGGCGCAGCCTCGCCCTGCTGGCGTTGTGCCTGGCACCGCTGCTGTGGCCGTTGGAGCACTTGGCCGAGCGCTACTACCGCAGCGAACTGGCCGGGCAGAACCGCCAGACCCTCGACCTGTACGTCGCCAACCTGCTGGGCACCCTGCACCGCTATGAAGTGCTGCCACAGATCTTGGGCGACTTGCCCGCCCTGCGCACCGTGCTGGAGGCGCCGAACGTCAGCAGCCACCAGGTCAACGCCAACCTGCTGCTCAAGGACGTCGCCGCCCAGGCCGGGGTGGAAGTGATGTACCTGATGGATACCACCGGCAAGACCCTCGCCGCCTCGAACTGGGATAAACAGGACAGTTTTGTCGGGCGCAACTTCTCGTTCCGCCCCTACTTCAGCGAAGCCATGGCCGGGCGCCTGGGGCGGTTTTTCGGCCTGGGGACTACGTCGGCCAAACGCGGTTACTTCTTCGCCGCCGCCGTGCGCGAGGGTGACAAAATCATCGGCGTGCTGGTGGTCAAGGTCGACCTGGACCACACCGAAAGCCTGTGGGGCAACACGCCTGAACAACTGCTGGTCACCGACCACAACGGCGTGGTGATCCTCACCTCGCGCCCGCAATGGCGGTTCCGTGCCACTCGGCCACTGACTGACGAAGAACGCCAGGCGATCATTGCGATCCAGCCCTACCCGACCCGCGACCCACAGCCGCTGAGCCTGAGCAGCACCGCGTGGCTGCGCCAATCCACGGCCATCGCCGAGACCGGCTGGAATGTGGAAATCCTCGCGCCGCAATCCTTGATCAGCCGCCCGGTGCGCACGGTGGTTGCGGTGGGCGGCGCCACGCTGCTGGTGCTGATGTTGCTGCTCGGTTTGATGATGCAACGACGCCGCCATTACCTGGATCGCATCGCGTTTGAAGCCAAGGCGCGTCGCGAGCTGGAAGCCCGAGTGGTCGAACGGACCAGCGACCTGGAAGGCCTGAACCGGCGGCTCAAACAAGAAGTGCTGGAGCGCGAACACGCCCAGCAGGAACTGGTGCGCGCCCAGGATGATCTGGTGCAAGCGGGCAAGCTGTCGGCGTTGGGCACCATGTCGGCGAGTATCAGCCACGAACTCAATCAGCCCCTGGCCGCGATTCGCAGCTACGCGGAAAACGCCGAGATCCTGCTGGACCATGAACGCACCGCCGATGCGCGGGGCAACCTCAAGTTGATCAGCGAACTGACCGGGCGCATGGCCTCGATCATTGCCCACCTGCGCGCCTTCGCCCGGCGCGACCGGCATGCGCCGGAGAGCGTGGCCCTGCAACCGGCGCTGGACGACGCGCTCGCGCTGTTGGCCAAGCGGCGGCGGTCGATGGAAGTGGAACTGATCCGTGACCTGCCGGAAGCAACGCTGTGGGTGCAGGCCGGCGAAACCCGTCTGCGCCAAGTGCTGGGCAACCTGCTGGCCAACGCCCTCGACGCCCTCACCGAAAAAGGCCCACCGCGCAGACTCTGGCTGAGTGCCGAAACCACCGCGCAGGGCGTCAACCTGTACATCCGCGACAATGGCCCAGGGTTTTGCATGGAAGCGCTGGGCCGTGCCAGCGAGCCGTTTTACACCACCAAGACCCGCACCCAGGGCCTGGGGTTGGGCCTGGCGATCTGTGAGACCCTGATGCGTGCCTTTGGCGGCGAATTGTCGTTCGCCAACCACAAGGAAGGTGGCGCGCTGTTAACCCTGAAATTGCGTGCCGGCTCGCCGGGCGTCAGTCTGCAACCGTCCGAGGACCGCAGTGTATGAGTATCGATAACCAGATTCAGGTGGTGTTGATCGACGACGATCCGCACCTGCGTCAGGCCCTGTGCCAGACCCTGGACCTGGCCGGGCTGAAAGTCCTGACCCTGGGCGAAGCCACCGGCCTCACCGCGCGCCTGTCGCGGGACTGGCCGGGCGTCGTGGTCAGCGACATCCGCATGCCCGGCATGGACGGCCTGGAACTGCTGGCTGAACTCCACGGCCAGGACCCCGACCTGCCGGTGCTGCTGATCACCGGCCACGGCGACGTGCCGCTGGCGGTACAGGCCATGCGCGCCGGCGCCTATGACTTCCTTGAAAAACCCTTTGCCAGCGATTCGCTGCTCGACAGCGTACGTCGCGCTCTGGCCCTGCGCCGCCTGGTACTGGACAACCGCAGCCTGCGTCTGGCCCTCAGCGACCGCCAGCAACTGAGCACGCGCCTGGTAGGCCACTCGCCACAGATGCTGCGGCTGCGCGAGCAGATCGGCGCACTGGCGGCGACCAAGGCCGACGTGCTGATCCTGGGTGAAACCGGCGCCGGCAAAGAAGTTGTGGCCCGTGCACTGCACGACCTGTCGAGCCGCCGCAGCGGCCCGTTTGTGGCGATCAACGCCGGTGCCCTGGCGGAATCGGTGGTCGAAAGCGAACTGTTCGGCCACGAACCCGGCGCCTTTACCGGGGCGCAGAAACGCCGCATCGGCAAGTTCGAATTTGCCAACGGCGGCACCTTGTTCCTCGATGAAATTGAAAGCATGAGCCTGGATGTACAGGTCAAACTGCTGCGCCTGTTGCAGGAGCGCGTAGTAGAACGCCTGGGCGGCAATCAACTGATCCCGCTGGATATCCGTATCATCGCCGCCACCAAGGAAGACCTGCGCCAGTCCGCCGACCAGGGCCGTTTCCGCGCCGACTTGTATTACCGTCTCAACGTCGCGCCGCTGCGCATTCCGCCGCTGCGCGAGCGCGGTGAAGATGCGTTGATGCTGTTCCAGCACTTCGCCGACGAAGCCAGCAGCCGCCACGGCCTGACGTTGCACGAGCTGCAGCCGGGCCAACGCGCACTGTTGTTGCGTCACAACTGGCCGGGCAATGTGCGGGAATTGCAGAACGCCGCCGAGCGCTTTGCGCTGGGCTTGGAACTGGCACTCGACAGCACGCCGGACAATACCGCCAGCAATGTGCTGACTTCAACGCCAGGCGGCTTGAGCGAGCAAGTCGAGCAGTTCGAGAAAAGCCTGATCGCCGCCGAACTGACCCGCCCCCACAGCTCCATGCGCAGCCTCGCAGAAGCCCTCGGCGTGCCGCGCAAGACCTTGCACGACAAACTGCGCAAGCACGGCCTGAACTTCGCCAACCAAAGCGCTGACGACGAATGACCCTGCCCACCCACCAAGAGGCCCCCATGAGCCGCGACAGCCGTTACCTGGAATCCGTCCTGCACCACGACATCCCCCTAACCCGGGAAATGGGCCTCAAGGTGCTCGACTGGCAAGGCGGGCAACTGCGGCTGCACCTGCCCCTGCAAGCCAATATCAACCACAAGAGCACCATGTTCGGCGGTAGCCTCTACTGCGGCGCGGTGCTGGCCGGTTGGGGCTGGCTGCACCTGCAACTGCGCGAGGAAGGGGTTGAAGACGGGCATATCGTGATTCAGGAAGGGCAGATCAGTTATCCACTGCCAGTGACGCGGGATGCGACCGCTGTGTGCGCGGCGCCGGAGGAGAAAGTGTGGAAGCGCTTTTTGGCGACCTACAAGCGCTACGGCCGGGCGCGCTTGGCGCTGGAGACGTGGATTGTGAATGAGGGCGATGAGGAACACGCAGTGGCCTTCACCGGCCAATACGTCCTGCACCGCTAGAAGCCAATACACAAAAAAAATGTGGGAGGGGTTTGCCCCCTCCCACATTTTGATCTGCGATGGTTTTAAGATCTTGCCAAGGTCAACAACCGCTCGCGCCACGCGGCCTTCGCCGGCAATGCCAGGAAAAACGGGTTCAGCAACGATTCTCGCGCCGGGTAGCTGAACGGCTCACCACTCAACTCCAGCACCTCGCCTCCCGCGCCTTCGAGCACGCCCTGAGCCGCCGCCGTATCCCACTGCGAAGTCGGCGCCAGGCGCGGGTAGCAGTCGGCGCTGCCCTCGGCCAACAGGCAGAACTTCAAAGAGCTGCCGATATTCGCCAACTTCAACTCGCCCAGGTCAGCGCTCAACCCATCCAGCAAACGCTCTTGCTCAGGGCTGGTATGTCGACGGCTGGCAACCACGGTAAACGCCTCACCCGACGCTGGCGCTGCGCGCACCTGGATCTGTTTGGGTGCGTCGTTCACATCGGAGCGCCAGGCGCCCAACCCCGCACCGCCAAAGTAGCAACGGCCACTGGTAGGCATCGACACCACACCGAACACCACGCGCCCGTGTTCAATCAGGGCGATATTGACGGTGAACTCTTCACTGCCAGCGATAAATTCCTTGGTGCCGTCCAGCGGATCCACCAGCCACCAACGCGTCCAGCCGGCGCGCACGCTCTGATCGATATCGGCGTCCTCTTCGGACAGCACCGGGATACTTGGGTCCAGCGCGGTAAGGCCAGCGAGAATCAGATGGTGGGCGGCGAGATCTGCTGCCGTCACCGGCGAATCGTCGGCCTTGGAGGTCACCGCCACATCGGCGCGCCAGTACGGCAGGATGACTTCTCCCGCCTGGCGAGCCAGTTCGATCACGGGGGCGATAAACGAGTGGCCTAAAAACAGTTCGCTCATGCGCTAAACGCTCCACGCTGGATCAACAGGTCTCGTACCAGGTACAACGCCGCCAAGGCGCGACCTTCACTGAATTGCTCGTTTTGCGCCAACTGCGACAGCTCGCGCAGGTTGACCCGGTCCACGCGCATCGGCTCGGGCTCATCGCCTTCCAGGCGCTCTTCATAAAGATCGGTGGCCAGCACCACCTGGATTTTCTGGCTCATATAACCAGGCGACAGCGACAGCTCGGTAATGTGTTCCAACTGTCGCGCGCCGTAGCCGGCTTCTTCCTTGAGCTCACGGTCTGCCGCCGCCAGCACGTCTTCGCCCGGTTCGATCAGGCCCTTGGGCAAGGACAACTCATATTCGTCGGTACCGCCGCAGTACTCTTCCACCAGCAAGGCATGATCTTCGTCGATCATTGCCACGATCATCACCGCGCCGTAGCCGGCACCACGCCCCACCAGGCGCTCGTAGGTCCGTTCAACGCCATTGGAAAAGCGCAATTGCACTTCCTCCACGCGGAACAAACGGCTACTGGCGACTATTTCGCGGGCGAGGACGGTGGGTTTCTGGCGCATAAGCGGCTCCTTGGCGTGATCGGGTTACTATACCGTGGCTTTTCCGATTGTCTGTGTCGGATATCTTTACTTACATGAGAACGCCCCATGCCCTCTTTGCCCTGGCACGCCATCGACACCGTCCTGCTGGACATGGACGGCACCTTGCTGGATCTGCATTACGACAACCACTTCTGGATGGAACACCTGCCCCAGCGTTACGCCGAGTTGCACGGGGTGAGCCGGGCCATGGCCGAGATGGAATTGCTGCCACTGTTCGAGCGTAACGCCGGACAGTTGCAATGGTATTGCCTGGATTTCTGGAGCGCGGAACTGAAGATCCCGGTGCGCGAGCTCAAGCTGGAAACCGCCCATTTGATCGCCTTGCGCGCGGATGCCGACACCTTTCTGGCCGCGATCAAACAGGCCGGCAAGCGTGTGATCCTGATCACCAACGCCCATCGTGATTCGCTGTCATTGAAGCTGGAACGCATTGAACTGGCGCCGTATTTCGAGCGATTGATCAGCTCCCATGATTACGGTTTTGCCAAGGAAAACCCGCAATTCTGGGATGCCCTGCACGCTGACATCCAGTTTGATCCTTCGCGCAGCCTGTTTATCGACGACACCTTGCCGATCCTGCGTAGCGCCAGGGATTTTGGTGTAGGGCATCTGCTGGCGGTAAAAGAGCCGGACAGTAAAAAAGGCCCCAAGGACACGGCGGAGTTTGCAGCAGTAGAGGACTACCGCGACCTCATTGCGGGACTCTGAACCCAATGTGGGAGGGGGCAAGCCCCTCCCACACTTTTACTCAGGGATACGCAGTGTCTGACCCGGGTAGATCTTGTCCGGGTGCGACAACAACGGCTTGTTGGCCTCGAAAATCTTGTTGTACTGATTGGCGTTGCCGTACACCGCCAGCGAGATCGCACTCAGGGTGTCGCCCTTTTTCACTACGACGAAACGGGCAGCGGCAACCGCCGGCCCGGAAACAGTGATCTGGTCATCCACACTGGCAACACCGGCGATGTTGCCCAGCGCCAGCAGGATTTTCTCTTTCTCTTCCTGGGTAGCGACCTCCCCCGTCACGGTCACCTTGTCGCCATCCACCGTGGCCTGCACATTCGGATTCCCCAGACCCACCTTCGACACGTGGTCTTTCAACTGCTCACTCGCGTTCGCATTACCCGGCGTCAACAGGTCGACAAGCTTTTCGCCGGCTTCTTTGATAAAGCTGAAAATACTCATTAGTGCGCTCTCCTTGGTAGTTGTATTCCAGATGCCCAAGACTAGACCAGTCCTACAGATTTGGGTTCCAGCCCGGCCAAAGACCCAAACGCGCTAGAATCCCCCCGCCATTGGAATAAGCCCTGGAGCGAAGATGGACATCAAACAGCTGAAATTCCTCATCGCCCTCGACGAAACCCGTCACTTCGGCCAGGCAGCGGCACGTTGCCACATCACCCAGCCCACCCTGTCGATGCGCCTGCGCAGCCTCGAAGAAGAGTTGGACTTGCCGTTGGTCAATCGCGGCCAGCGTTTCGAAGGTTTCACCGCGCCCGGCGAACGGGTGCTGGCGTGGGCCCGCACCGTGCTGGCGGCGTATGACGGTTTGCAGGCTGAAGCCGCTGCCTGTCGCGGCAACCTGGTGGGCACATTGCGTTTGGGCGTGGTGCCACTGTCGAGCTTTGATCCGTTGGCGTTGATGCAGCAACTGCATAAAGAGCACCCGAGCCTGCGCTTTGAGCTCTCGGCCCTGAGCTCCGAACAAATCCTTGAACAATTGGCGAGCAACCGCTTGGACCTGGGCGTCTCTTATCTGGAACGTTTGGATAATGAACGCTTTGACTCGCTGGCCCTGGGAGAAACCCGCATGGGCTTGCTCTACGACCAGCGGTTCTTCAGCTTTGGTGACAAGCCGTTGAGCTGGGAAGCACTGATCGAGTTGCCTTTGGGCATGCTCACCAGCGGCATGCACTTTCGCCAGTCCATCGACCACAACTTCCACAGCCGTGGGCTCACCCCCCAACCGCTGCTGCAGACCGATGCCGTCCATCAGTTGCTGCAAGCGGTGCACGGCGGACTGTGCTGCGCGGTAATGCCGCTGGACGGCGGCCTGGATGCGCTCACCGAGCACTTGCGCCTGCAACCTATCGAGGATGCCCACACCCTCGCGCGTCTTGGGCTGATCATGCGCCGCAGTGCACCGCGCTCTGCGTTGGCCGAGGCGTGTTTCGCGCTGTTTCAGAAATCGCAAACCGAGTCTTGATCGACGCCATCTATCGGTAGATCAGTACTGGCAATTAGACGCGACGCTTTGTCGCGCCTAGTCTAAACACTGATCAATCCGCCGGTGGTACTGCCCCATGAACGCCAAGCGCCCAGTCTGCGCGGCGCCCGCCTCTGAAACGCCCGCGCCCGCCGCCAGCCAGAGCTATCAATACTGCAATCTCGAACACACAGAGGTCGCCAGCACTGCGTTGGCGGAAGAAGTGGCGTTGGCGATCGCCTATAACGACATCAGCCAGGCGGTGATGCTGGTCACGCCGACGGATCTGGAAGACTTTATCGTCGGTTTCAGCGTCGGCAGCGGCATTATCGCTGACGTTAGCGACATTTATGATCTGAAACTCAGTGGCTCCGGCTCGACACAGTACGCCCAGGTGCAGATTTCCAGCCGCGCGTTCTGGAACCTCAAGCAGCAACGTCGTCAATTGGCGGGTACCAGCGGCTGTGGTTTATGCGGTGTAGAGGCGGTGGAACAAGCCCTGCCGGACCTTGAAGTCTTGCCCGGCGCACCGCTACCCCCAGCGGAATGGCTTGATGGCCTGCGCCAGCGCATCAGCGCCTTCCAACCTTTGGGCCAATACAGCGGCGCGGTACATGCGGCGGTGTTCATGAACAGCCAGGGCGAATTGTTACTGGGCCGCGAAGACATCGGCCGCCATAACGCCCTCGATAAGTTGATCGGTGCGCTGATCCGCCAAAAGATCCCGACCGACGGCGGACTGGCGATTGTCACCAGCCGTTGCAGCCTCGAATTGATCCAGAAAGTGTTGCGCGCAGGCATCCAGACCCTGGTCAGCCTGTCGTCGCCTACCGGCCTGGCCCTGCAATGGGCACGCCGGCATAACCTCAATCTCATCCACCTGCCGCAGAAAAGTGCGCCGCGGGTCTACAGCCCTGCGATGGAGAACCAGCCGTGAGCAATCATCATCAAGCCGACCAAACCCCAACCCCGCGCTATAAGCCGTATAAAGGCGCGGCGGGTGGCTGGGGCGCGCTGATCAGCGTGGCGCAGGCCTGGCTGACCAGTGACAACGCACTGAAGAACCTGCGCATGATGCTCAAGACCAACCAGAACGGCGGTTTCGACTGCCCGGGCTGTGCCTGGGGCGACTCGCCGGAAAGCGGCATGGTCAAGTTCTGCGAAAACGGCGCCAAGGCGGTCAATTGGGAAGCCACCAAACGTCGTGTGGATGCGGCCTTCTTTGCCAAACACAGCGTCACTGCACTGCTGGAACAGAGCGATTACTGGCTTGAATACCAGGGCCGCCTGACCGAGCCGATGCGCTACGACGCCGAAAGCGACCGCTACACACCGGTCAGCTGGGAAGCGGCCTTCGACCTGATCGGCAAACATCTCAACGCACTGCCCAGCCCAGACATGGCCGAGTTCTACACCTCGGGCCGGGCCAGTAACGAAGCGGCATACCTGTATCAGTTGTTCGTGCGCGCCTACGGCACCAACAACTTCCCGGACTGCTCGAACATGTGCCACGAGGCCAGCGGCGTGGCCCTGGCGCAGAGCGTGGGCGTCGGCAAAGGCACCGTGACCTTTGATGATTTCGAACATGCCGACGCGATTTTCGTCTGGGGCCAGAACCCTGGTACCAACCACCCGCGCATGCTCGAACCGTTGCGTGAAGCGGTCAAACGCGGCGCCCAGGTGGTGTGTATCAACCCGCTGAAAGAGCGCGGCCTGGAGCGCTTCCAGCATCCGCAACACCCGCTGGAAATGCTCACCAACGGTGACAAGCCGACCAACACCGCCTACTTCCGCCCCGCATTGGGTGGCGACATGGCCATCCTGCGCGGCATGGCCAAGTTCCTGCTGCTGTGGGAGCGCCAGGCGCAAGCCGAAGGCAAGGAAGCCGTGTTCGACCACGACTTCCTCAACGAGCACACCACCAACGTGCTTGATTACCTGGGCCAGATCGACGACACCTCCTGGGATGAAATCGTCGCGCAGTCCGGGCTGCCGTTGGTGGAGATCGAGCAAGCGGCGCGCATGTATGCCAAAGGCAAGAATGTGATCATGTGCTGGGCGATGGGCATCACCCAGCATCGCCACTCGGTGCCGACTATCCAGGAAATCGCCAACCTGATGCTGCTGCGCGGCAACATCGGTCGGCCAGGCGCCGGCCTGTGCCCGGTACGTGGCCACAGTAACGTGCAGGGCGACCGCACCATGGGCATCAACGAGCGCCCACCGGTGGCGTTCCTCGACTCGCTGGAGCGTCGCTTCAAGTTCCAGGTACCGCGCACCCATGGCCACAACGTGGTGGAAGCGATTCACGCCATGTTGGAAGGCCGCTCCAAAGTGTTTATCGGCCTGGGCGGCAACTTCGCCCAAGCCACCCCGGACAGCCCGCGCACCTTCGAAGCGCTGCGCAATTGCGACCTGACCGTGCAGATCAGCACCAAGCTCAACCGCAGCCACCTGATGCATGGCAAGGACGCGCTGATCCTGCCGTGCCTGGGCCGTACCGACATCGACATCCAGGCCGATGGCCCGCAAGCGGTCACGGTAGAAGACTCGTTCAGCATGGTTCACGGCTCCAACGGCCAACTGCAACCGCTGTCGAAGCTGATGAAATCCGAGCCGGCAATCCTCGCCGGCATTGCCGCCGCGACGCTGGGCAGCAAGCCGGTGGATTGGAACTGGCTGGTGGCCGACTACAGCCGCATCCGCGACCTGATTGCCGACACCATCCCGGGCTTCAAGGACTTCAACGAGAAAATCAAAAACCCAGGTGGCTTCTACTTGGGTAACTCTGCCGGCGCACGCCGCTGGAACACCCCGTCGGGCCGGGCCAACTTCCGCCCGAACATCCTGCCCAAAGACTTGATCCA
The DNA here is from genome assembly GCF_002742485.1 of Pseudomonas sp. 2822-17. Lineage (NCBI taxonomy): Bacteria > Pseudomonadati > Pseudomonadota > Gammaproteobacteria > Pseudomonadales > Pseudomonadaceae > Pseudomonas > Pseudomonas sp. 2822-17. The sequence goes on along the minus strand of NZ_LJRZ01000371.1, from coordinate 165,538 downwards.
CGAACGCACCCACGCCACGGGCCGGGTACCGGACCTGATCATGCAATCGATGCGCTCCCACGATCAGTACAACACCACCATTTATGGCTTGGACGACCGTTATCGCGGCGTAAAAGGCCAGCGTGATGTGCTGTTCGTCAACGAGGCCGACATCATCCGCCTGGGCTTCAAGCCAGGGCAGAAGGCCGACATCGTGTCGCTGTGGGAAGATGGCCGTGAGCGTCGTGTGAAAGGCTTCACCTTGCTGGCATTTGATATTCCGGCAGGCCAGGCAGCCGCTTACTACCCGGAAGTGAACCCGCTGGTGCCTCTGGAAAGCACTGGGGATGGCAGCCATACGCCAACGTCAAAGTTCGTGGCGATCCGTTTAGAGGCCGCGAGTGACAATGGCCTGATAATGGCGCGTACGGCCTGACTGATCATTTCGGACACAAAAAAGGCCGCTTTTGCATAAAAGCGGCCGTTCCGAAGTAGCTAATGACCCGCAAAAATCACTTAAGTTCCCGATCTAAAACAGTAACTTAGCGAATTGTGTACAACTCGTGTTACTGGTCGGATTTCTATTGTCACCATGTCAATACAGCCTCAGGATCGCGCCGTCATCCTCTTGAGGTTTCCCGAATGAAGTTCTCCTCGATTCTCTTGTTGTCCCTTGGCCTGGTCAGTGGCGCAGCCATGGCCGGTGGCACCACCGAAGCCGGTGTAGGCGGCGCATTGGGCGGGGTTCTAGGTTCTGTCGTCGGCCAGCAATTGGGCGGCAATACCGGTTCGACCATCGGCGCGGCCCTGGGCGGAGCAGGTGGTAGTGCAGTCGGCGCCGACAAGCGCAGCCGTGGCGAAGCCGCTATTGGCGGCGCGCTGGGCGCAGCCGGCGGCAACGTCGTAGGCCGCAGTGTCGGCGGCAGCACCGGTGCACTGATCGGCTCTGCCGCCGGCGGTGGCGCGGGCGGTGCACTGGGCAACTACATGGGCAACAAGAGCGATGACGATGATCGTCGTGATCGTGGCCGTGACTACCGTCGCTATGACCGTGATGATCACCCAGGCCGCGGCCATGCCTACGGGCATCGCAAGAACAAGCATCACTACCGTCACCGGTAAGCTCGCGGTTTAACGAACACTGCATACCCATGTGGGAGCGGGCTTGCTGGCGAAGGCGGTCTTTCAGCTAGAGATGTGCTGATTGACTCACCGTTTTCGCGAGCAAGCCCGCTCCCACATTTGCTTCAGTGCAGCTTGAAAAATCAGGGTTGGATGACCAACCGCTGCAACGCTTCGCGCAACAGCCCCGCAATAGTCACCGGCTGGTTCGACCCCCGGTCCACAAAAACATGCACAAAGCGCCCCGCCGCGCAGGCTTCTTCTTCGCCTGCCTTGAACACTGCCAACTCATACTGCACTGAGCTATTGCCCAACTTGCTCACACGCAGGCCGATGTCGATACGCTCGGGGAAGGCGATCGACGCAAAGTAATCGCACGCCGAACTCACCACAAACCCCACCACGTCGCCGCCATGAATATCCAACCCACCCTGCTCGATCAGGTAGGTGTTCACCGCCGTATCGAAAAAGCTGTAGTAGGTGACGTTATTCACGTGGCCATACACGTCATTGTCGTGCCAACGCGTGATGATCGGTTGGAAGTGAGGGTAATCGGCACGCTGTGGCACTGAATCAGGCATGGGCACCTCGGGTGAATGTGGGTTTACAGGTCATTCAAATGGACTTCGGACCAGCTGCGGACGTCGGCATAGGGGTAGTCCTCCAGCGCTGCAAAACCGGGAATGCCCCGCGCCTTCAGCTTGGTAAACAGCGGCACGCTGATGCCACCGAGAAAGCGCGTCAGCCGCTCCGCACCCGGCAGTTCGCCCGTGTGCTCATGATGCCTGTGGATAAAATCACCGCACAGCCCCATGAAATTTTTATCCACAAGCGGCGGTAGGCCTGGCGGTGACGGCAAGTGCGCCACATGGCCGTGGCAGACCGAGCAATGTCCGCAGCGTTGAGGGGCTTTTTCATCACCAAAATACTGGGCCAGGCGCTGACCCAGGCACTGCTCGGTGGCGAACAGATCAAGCATCGCGTGAATCCGCGCCACTTCCGTCACCTCGTGCTGCTTGAAGCCTGTGTATAACTCGGCGCTCAGCACCTGTGGATCAAAGTCGGTGTTCAGCAGGCTGTAGACCTCCGTCATCTGCTTGCTTTCCAGCTCGATCAGGCCCTGTTCCTGGAAGTAATCCAGCGCCTTCACCACGCGATTGCGCTCGGCATTGTGCTGTTGATACAGCGCATCGAAATCCACCGTCGCCCATGTTTTCGCACGCTTGCACACCTGGATAATCGCCGCGACAAACTGCTGCCGCTCACCAGAAAACCGCGCCAGCAACGCTTCAGGTTCGATCAAGTACTTGAACCGGTACTCGGCATAAAACGCGTAGCGCGGTGCGATCACGCCCTTGAGTTCCAACTGCACCAGCAGCGTCTTGAGTGGCAGCTCGCGGATATTGCTGTGGTCCGACAGCGACCTCAGCAAGAACTCCCACTGCCCTTCACTGCGCGCCGCCTGCAAGTCCTCCAGCACCCGGCGGATACCCTCCTGCTCAGGCGTGTCACCGTACACAAAGTTTTCCAGCACATTCAGGCTGTCACGGTTGGCCAACACCAGACAGTCCGAGGGCTGCCCATCACGCCCGGCACGGCCGATTTCCTGGCTGTAGTTCTCGATGGATTTGGGCAGGTCGAAGTGCACCACATTGCGGATGTCACTCTTGTCGATGCCCATGCCGAACGCGATGGTGGCAACGATGCAATTGGAACGCCCGCCCATGAAGCGCTGCTGGATGCCCTCACGTTTATCGTGGGGCAAACCGGCGTGATACGCCTCGGCCTGGATACCATTGCGATTCAGATGCTCGGCGATCTGTTCAGCGGTTTTCTGCAGGGTGACGTAGACGATGCTCGGCTGGTTCGCGCGCTCGTTCATCCACTGCACCAGGCGACGGCGCTTATCCGCACCGCTGACCGGTTCGACCAACAGGTTCAGGTTCGGCCTGTAGAACCCCGTGGTCACCACATCACCCGGCGCAATGGCGAACTTCGCCTGCATATCGGCAATCACCTTGGGCGTGGCTGTAGCCGTCAGCAGCAGAGCTTGTGGGATCTTGAACTGGCGCTGGTAGTCCGGCAGCTTCAGGTAGTCCGGACGGAAGTTATGGCCCCACTCGGAAATGCAGTGCGCCTCGTCCACCACCAGCAGCGAGATCTGCACACTTTGCAGAAAGTTGCGAAAACGCTCGTTCTTCAAGCGCTCTACGGAAATCATCAGGATTTTCAGTTCACCGGAACGGGCGCGGGCCATGACGTCATTGGCGTCTTCGCGGCTATGGGCTGAATCGATGCTGCCTGCCGAAATGCCATGGCGCTGTAAAAAGCCCAACTGGTCCTGCATCAACGCCAACAGCGGCGAGACCACCAGCGTCAGGTGCGGCAACAACACTGCCGACAGCTGATAACACAGGGATTTACCCGACCCAGTAGGGAAAATTGCGGCCGCCGAACGACCGGCCAGAACGGCACTGACCGTTTCTTCCTGGCCCAAACGAAACTGGGGGTAACCAAAGACCTGCTGGAGGGTGTCGTGCATAGGCTGTCACTCCATTGACCGCTGAAGGTGGCTTAAAAACGTAGCCCAGTAAGCTCAGCGAATCGAGAAAGGTCGCATGGAAAAGAGAGACAGGATGATACACAGGGTGCAGCAATGGCCTTGGGCCAAATTCGACAAGTTCGACTGTGGCTGTAGGAACACCACAAACCAAATGTGGGAGGGGGCTTGCGCCCGATTGCAGCGGGTCAGCGACAAATAAGCTGGCTGACCCACCGCTATCGGGGGCAAGCCCCCTCCCACATTTTCAGAACTGCGCTACAACTGAATCAGCGATTGCGCACCCGCTCAATCGCCGTGTCATACACCGGATTAGCCTTTTGCTCCTTGGCCAACTGGTAGTGACGCAACGCATCCGGGAACTGCCCCGCCGCTTCGTAGATCCGCGCAATGTTGTAGTAGGCGCCGGCGCGTACCGTCGCAGCATTTGCACCGGTTGCCAGGGCGATAGCCTTGCGGTTGGCCCAGATCGACTCGGCCGTGTTACCGGCTTTCTGATAGGCCAGGCCGAGGTTGCCGTAGGCCTTGCCGAAGCCATTGTCCAACTCGATGGCCTGGCGGAACAGGTCGATGGCCTGGTCGAGATTACCCGCTTGGTAGGCGGCTTCGCCTTGCAGGTTCAGACGCTTCGCATCAGTTTGTACGGAAGAGCTGACAGTAACCGCGGTCACTGCAACGCTGTCATTGAGCAGCGGTTTGACCTCATTGAGTACATTCGCCGCATTCACGGTGACGCCGCTGAAGGTGTTGATGTCCTGGAAGTCGCCGCTGCCGGTCATGCGGAATACGGTCCACAAGTTGCCGCTGCGGTTTTTGGGCACGTAATAAGTACGCACCAACGACTGGCCCATGTACACAAACACTTTGGCTTCGCTGCTGGACAGCTGGCGCGAACCCGGATTACTACCGTTGCTGTAGTCATGCACGGCGTAGACATAGCTTTCGCCGTAGTGTTTTTTCTGCAGGGTGATGGTTTCCGGGCCGTAGCTGTCGGTGTCATCCACGTCCAGCTCGGCGTCGGTGCCTTTCTGGTTATCAAAGTAGATGTTGTTGCCGGGGAAGATCATGTGGGAATCGAGATCTGCCGGTGTCTGGCCCCAGGTCAACACGACGCGCAGGCCGTCGAGGTTGTCCATCACCGGGCTGATGGCGTAGGTCATGCCCTTGCACGGGCATTTCACAACCAGGTTGGAATAGCCGGGCTTCTTGATGATCAGCAGGTTGCTGGCATCGTCGGCGGCCTCGCTGCTCAGAGTGACTTGGCCCTGGCCGTTGGTGCGGCCCACCACATTCTGCGCGCCGTTACGTTGCAGCAGCACTTCGGCGTCGGCGATTTTCTGGTCCTTGACCACGGCGCTGAGTACTTCAATCGGCAACTGCTCGGCCTGGACAGCAAAAGCCAACGCACACAATGACATCGCCGAAGCGACACGAAGCAAACCCATGCTTAACTCCCTTTAAGTAGCGGGCGGAATCGCCCTACAAGATTTTGCGGTGAAACATACGCTGAATTCAGCCGACTGGCGGAGTTTTTATACAAAATGTGACGTGGTTTTTATCCCGCCTACCCGCCGAAGCATTGCGCTTTCGACACCCAACCGGCCGACGTCGACAAACCCCTGCCGACCCGCGAAGCCGTCCTTGCCAAGTACCGCAACACCCCACGCTGATGCTCGACAAATACGGGGTGGGCCAGGATCCGTACTGCTACCCCGGTAGCTGCGTCCTGCGTAACCGCCTCGATTTGCTCGACGAAGCACGCCTGCACCAGGCCGAGCGTGAATTATCCGAAATCGCGGTAGGCAACCTGCCGCTCTTTCCACCTCCTTACGACCTCGACCGCCTGCAACACATCCATCGCACGCTGTTCGGTGACATCTACGACTGGGCCGGGGAGTTGCGCAACGTCAAAGCCAGACCGAACTGGTGAGCAAGGTCGCTGCCAAGCCACAAACACCGGAAACAGTTGTAGGAAACCTCTAAACACAGCGACATCCCCTTCCCAAACTGCTCCAAACACCTGCTTAGCCCTCTACAGAAGTTACCCGCAGTTGAATGAAAATAGCGCGGTCTCAACTTTCTTGGCAGAAACCCGTGAACATCGAAAGGACTCAATACATCGGTCATTACGGAATCACCTTCACGGTGCTCCGCCTTATTGTCTTACCTGCCGAACGGCACGCACTGGCAAACCTCTGCCTCCCAGAGGCAGGCACATCCGCAAATGCGTTGCGCCAACGAAAGGTGGACCTATACGACAAAATGCTCGCCCGTGATTTGCCTTGCAAAATGACAGTCGCTATCTCGAAGCCACTCACCCGGCAACATGCCGATTTGCTCAACATTCGCGGTGAAATCATTTCAGGATTAATCAGCGGTGCCGTATCAGCGCCAATGAGCCTCGCATCGCCAGCAATTGGACTCGCCGCCGGTGCAGCCGTGGGTCTCGCTATCAAGTGCCTCATTCGTAGCTACCACGCGGGTGACGTCGTTATAGGGCTCGACGCTCAGGTCAACGGAGGCATCGGTCCTCAGCGATCGCTCTCGGCGATGGTCCGGCAGTTCCAAGGTGGCTAATACAATGATCGAATACATCCATTGGATCAGCCTGATCCTACTCTGGGCCCTTGCCGCCTTAGCCGACAAAACAATCAAGCGGCCCATATTCAGAACAGGTTTTGGACTCGTCCTTGTGGTAAGCGGTCCGACAATCTTATTCTGCGCCACCTCTTGGATAAGGGATTCACTGATAGAGAGCCTGCCGGTCATCGCTTTTGTAACAGGCATCATTTTGCTAACCAGCCAGAACAAGTACCGCTACCAAAGCAATCGTCCCCCCCACCCACTCCTGCGTGCCCCCACCATGAACCTCGCCCCCAACTTCCCCGCAGACCCCGTCATGCAGCAACTCCTGCAACTGCTGCACGAGGAAATCGGCCTGCCGAAACACAAGACCATCCGCCTGCAAACCTCACTCAATTTCGACCTGGGCTGTGACGGCAATGAAGCCAAACAACTCATGGACGCCCTGGAGCAGGAATTCGCCCTCGACCTGGGCGACTACGACACTTACCGTTACTTCAACCCGCCGGTCTTTGATGTTTTCCTCAAGCGCCGGGGCAAGGGGCATGGCGACAAGGTCCCGCTGACCATCGGCATGCTCTACCTGGCCATCAAGACGCACAGCTGGGACACGCAGACACTGGAAAACCTGAGCTGAGCGAACGCCGACTCCAAACACACCGGAACTCAAATGTGGGAGGGGGGCTTGCCCCCGATAGGCATGGGTATCTACATAACTCTTAAGGCTGACACATAACCCTGTGGTGAGCGGGCTTGTCCCGCGCTGGGCTGCGCAGCAGCCCCAAAACGTTCACCTCGATTGATTCTGGCACTCTGCGGTGGCCTTATTGGATCTACGCTAACCTGGCAAGCCGCGCTCAAAACAACAAGGACCTACATGGACATAACAATGGGCCTGCTGGCCGCCCTGCTCTGGGGTGGTACGGATTTCCTCGTGGGTCTCAACGCCAGGGCCGTTGGCGTTAAGCGCGCGGTGTACTTCGGTCAGGCCCTCGGCTTCGTGATCATGACCTTGCTGCTGGTCATCTTCCCCGCCTTGCTCTTCAAATCCCTGACCGCCTCGATGAGCGTCTGGCTGCTGGGCATTGCCGCCGCACTTTTCACCGTCTCCGGCGCCCTTGCCCTGTCCAAGGCCTTCGCCCTGGGCAAAGCCGCCATCGTGGCGCCGCTGGTGACGTCCTACGGCGTCGTCACCACCCTGCTGTCCTGGGCCAGCGGCGAACACATCAGCCTGATCCCACTCGGCTGCATCGCCCTGTGCGTCATCGGCGTGATCCTCTCCAGCATCCACAAGGACACTGGCATCCCACACGACAGCTCAAACCGCTCCATCGCCTACGCGATGCTTTCCGCGTTGCTGTACGGCACGAGCTTCTGGCTGCAAGGTCGCTACACGCTGCCGGCGCTGGGGCCGATCACCATGCTGTGGCTCGGCTACCTGGTAGGGCTGTGCGTGCTAGTGGTGATGATGCTGAAGATCAAGGACGGCTTGAAAATTCCGCCGCTGAAAAACTGCGCCACGCTGACAGGGGCAAGCCTGATGAACCTGGGTGGATTTTCGGCGTTTTCGTGGGGAGCGATGGCGGGATCGGTGTCGGTAGTGACGGTGATCAGTACGTTGTCAGGTGGGATTGCGGCGATTCTGGGGTTTGTGTTTTTTAAGGAGCGGTTGTCGACAGTGCAAATGCTGGGTGTAGCTTTAGTGGTGATAGGAGCAGCTATTTTGCATTTATCGGCGTGAACTGAATGTCCGCTCTGATTCATAGCACGACCAAAGTCTCGGTCTGACTAACAAGTAAAGCTAGCAAATTGACACTATTTCGAACTAGTCTGGATAGATTGACCAGAGCAGAGTTTTCTCGGTCGGACGGAACTGACTAAGGATGGAAAATGTTTTCTACAAAACGGAAATTTCTAACGCCTCAAAACTACCCCGCATTGCTTTTCTCCGCTACGTATGCGAGTCGAGCATACACAAAATCTAATACGCACATCCACTCGGAAAATCTTTGTTTAGATCGAGAACTCTCTGCAAAATCCTTACGAAATATAAAAAACATACCAACCTTCAAAAACCACAAACACAAATAACTTTTAACAGCTTGAATTGCAGGACCATAAAACTCTACGCAAGTGCACATTCTAAAAAGGAAAATAATATGAGCGCCATAGCACAGATTGTTGATTGGATTAACGAACCGAATAGGCCCATTTGGTGGAAGCATGCAATCCGCTTGCTTATTGAAAAGCAAAAATTAAACATCGAAGACCAGACACTCCTTTACCGGATATCAAGAAAAGAGGCTGGCTTCCCAGAGCAATTCGAAGACTTTGAATCTTTTTCGGTCCCTATATCTTCAACTGGATTCCGCATAGAAGAACACCCAGTAACATTAAAATCATTAGGACCTACATTTAATATCTCTGCACTAGCGACTGATCAAATTCTAGAGTTTGCCAAAACAGGACTAACAGTCGTTTATGGAGACAACGGATCGGGCAAATCAAGTCTATCAAAAATACTTAAGAATGCATGCCTGACCAGAGGCGAAAAGCCTGTCGTGATCGGGAATGCCTTTTTCGCACAACCTAGCAAGCTCTCCGCCAGCATATCCTATCAAGTTGGAGAATCTGATCCCGCCCACGTAGAATGGATCTACAAAGCCGAAGACATCTCCGAATTAAAATCCATCCGAGTTTTTGATGCAAAATCAGCATTTCACTATTTGGAAAAAGAAGGAGAGTTGGATTACCGGCCTGCCGGATTACACCTACTAGATGAATTAATAGCCGCAAATAATAAAATAAGAGATGCAGCAGATGAAAAAATAAAAGCAATATCAAAACCACTCCCTCTACCTACTACTGAAGAAAACACAGGTTCCAGCAAATTCATCAACAGCCTTTCTCACAAAACAACATCAGCCCAGCTTGACTCAGCTTGTATAACAGCACAAGAGCTACTTGATCTTGAGTCCTTAAAAACGGAGCTACTAAACCTTAAATCCAAGACAGCAGCAGAGCTAAGAAAAACAATAGATCTAAAGATAAAATCAATAACACCTCTGATAGAAGCAATAAAAAAATCACAACTAATCACTTCTAAAATCTTTCTTGAAGACTATTTGAGACTTGATAATGAAAAAAACCATACGCATCAGGCAGCAGAACTAGCTCGAACTTATGCTTTTGCTGACTTACCGATAGAAAATGTCGGCTCACCCGTCTGGAAATCTTTATGGACTGCTGCTGAGAGTTTTTTCATCACAACAGGGCAAAACTCTAAATTCCCACCAGAGCAAGATAAAAACTGTCCTTTATGCTTGCAAAAAATATCTGAAAGCTCAAGCGCTAGACTCGCCCGGTTCGAAGCATATGCAAAAGATCAAACACAGATAAACTCAAACAAAGCCGCCAAAGCACTATCAGATAAAATCTCATTTATTAAGACTATTACTTTAGAAATCAAACCCTTTGAGTCCGTGATTACACAAACCAATGAAAATATACTTAATCTCGCAAGTAAAACAAGCAAGCTTGAAAAAGACTTCGCAGAGATAAAAGAGACGATTTTAAACGGAGACATTGAGCGCATAACAGAAAGCATCAACAACTTTGATTCGTCCATTTATACAGAAATTACAGAATACGTCGACTTTCTACAATCTGAGCTATCAAAAATCATTGACGATTCTGCATTAGAAACTATTTTCCTCGCAAAACAAAATACAGTAAGAGAACTGAATTCGAAAAAAATCTTACTAGATAACAAAACCAACATTGAAGCAGAGATAAAAAGAAAAAAACAACATGACGCGTATTCAAAAATAAAACTCCAAACTAACCCAAGGACCATTACACAACTCAGCAGTTCAATAAGCGAAACCTACTTAACCACCTCTCTAAAAGATTACTTTACAACAGAACTAGAAGAACTCGGGTTCAGAAATTACAGCGTAAGCGCAAATACTAGAAGTAGTAATGGATCACAACTATTCAAAATTTCTTTAGCAGAATCAAAATCAATCAGCGTTCACCAAATCGCCAGCGAAGGCGAACAAAAATGTTTGGCACTCGCCAGTATTCTGGCAGAACTTAAAGCAGACAACCGCAGATCCGGTGTTATTTTCGATGACCCAGTAAACTCTCTAGACCATAAATGGCGATTGAAAATCGCTCGCCGTTTAATCAAAGAGTCGCTCGACAGACAAGTCATTATTTTCACTCACGAAATTGTTTTCTTAAAACTCCTACTTGAAGAGGCAGAAACCTCGACCAACCCTAATATCCAGATAGCGAGTTTGGACCGTAGCCTAAAAAACTCAGGCATAGTAAAAAACTCCCTCCCATGGGATGCATTGCCAACCTCTAAAAGAATAATTCAACTAGATGCTATGCTTCGAGAGCTTAAAAAAACCGAGCTAATTAGTGAGATAGATTATAACAACCAAGCAGGCTCATTCTACGGATACCTACGAGAAGCCTGGGAACGCCTTGTTGAAGAAAAGCTACTAAACAAAGTTGTAGAGCGCTTCGGTCGCGCGATACAGACAAACCGTCTGAAACGCTTAAAAGACATTAGTGACGACGACATCCAAATTATTGAAACAGCAATGGGGAAGTGCAGCGCACTGTTCAAAGGACATGACACAGCACCTGGCCTATATGAAACCATGCCTGCCTCCGAAGAAATTGAAAAGGATATAAAGACAATAAAAGATTTTGAAAAAGAACTTACCGGAACAAGAAAACGTAACTAATAAAAAAGCCGCCCACAAGAGGCGGCTTTTTCACAACAAACGAGTCTTACAACTTAGGACCCGCAGCCTTGATCGCATCGCTCACTTCAAACTTCTTGAAGTTCTCAACGAACAGACCGGCCAGCGCCTTCGCCGCTTCGTCGTAAGCGGCTTTGTCAGCCCAGGTGTTGCGTGGGTTCAACAGACCAGTTTCAACGCCCGGTACGGACAGTGGCACGTCGAGGTTGATGGTGTCGAGGTGTTCGGTTTGCGCACCGATCAACGCGCCGCTCTGGATCGCTGCGATGACGCCGCGAGTGGTCGGAATGTTGAAGCGCTTGCCAACGCCATAGCCGCCGCCGGTCCAGCCGGTGTTGACCAGGTAGACCTTGGAGCCGAAGCCGCGGATGCGCTTGATCAGCAGCTCTGCGTATTCACCGGCCGGGCGTGGGAAGAACGGCGCGCCGAAGCAGGTGGAGAAGGTCGACTTGATGCCGCTGCCCGAACCCATTTCAGTCGAACCCACCAGTGCGGTGTAGCCGGACAGGAAGTGATAGGCCGCTTGTTCTTCGCTGAGGATCGACACCGGTGGCAGCACGCCGGTCAGGTCGCAGGTCAGGAAGATCACTGCGTTTGGCTCGCCGCCCAGGTTCTTCTCGGAACGCTTGGCAACATGCTCCAGCGGATACGCGGCGCGGCTGTTCTGGGTCAGGCTCACGTCGGCGTAGTCGGCGTGCTTGGCGTCGTCGATCACGACGTTTTCCAATACTGCACCGTGCTTGATGGCTTTCCAGATGACCGGCTCGTTCTTCTCGGACAGGTCGATGCACTTGGCATAGCAACCGCCTTCGATGTTGAACACCACACCTTCGCCCCAACCGTGTTCGTCGTCACCGATCAGGTAACGGCTTTCGTCGGCCGACAGGGTGGTTTTACCGGTGCCGGACAGGCCGAAGAACAGGGTGACGTCGCCCGCTTCGCCAATGTTGGCGGCGCAGTGCATCGGCAGTACGTCGGAAGCCGGCAGCAGGAAGTTCTGCACCGAGAACATGGCTTTCTTCATTTCACCGGCGTAACGCATGCCGGCGATCAGCACTTTTTTCTGTGCGAAGTTGAGGATCACGCAGCCGTCGGAGTTGGTGCCGTCACGCTCTGGCACGCACTCGAAGTTGGCCACGTTGAGCACTTGCCATTCGTCACGGCCGGCCGGGTTGTACTGGGCCGGGTTGATGAACAGGCAACGACCGAACAGGTTCTGCCAGGCAGTCTGGGTGGTCATCTTCACGGCCAGGTAGTGGTCTTCGGCAGCCCCTACGTGAACGTGGGAAACGAAGTGCTCCTGCGCGTTATTGAAAGCCTCGACGCGAGCCCACAGGGCATCGAACTTGTCGGCCGGGAACTTGCGGTTGATCGGGCCCCAGGCGATAGCGTCCTGGGTGGAAGGCTCTTCAACGATGAAACGGTCAACCGGCGAACGACCGGTGCGGTGACCGGTTTCTACGACCAGTGCGCCAGTATCGGCAAGCACGCCTTCACCGCGCTGCAGGGCTTCTTTGACCAGATCGTCAACACTCAGATCGGTGTATACGGCGTTATTGGCTTGCGTCATGAGGTTCCCCGTCGGCCTATGGCCGAGTGCTCCAAACGTTTTGTAGTAGAAAGTTGCGCACTACTACCGCGAAAAAAGTGGGCCGGATTATGCCAGAAAAGCCCAAAAAGAGTAGGGCCCTCCCGTCAGAACAGCGCTATCTCGGCATTTCTCAGGTGATTTACCTGTGCTTAAACGTTTTAGTGGCGGGTGTCGGATGGGGTGTCGATGCCTGCGCCGGCAAATAATTGGGCGACATCGGCAGCATCAAACAGATAGCGCTGGTTGCAGAACTGGCAGTCAATCTCAATATTGCCGCCGTGTTCTACCACCAGGTTTTGCGCATCTTCCAGGCCGAGGCTGACCAAGGCGTTACCTGAACGCTCGCGGGAGCAACTGCAATGGAAGCGCAGGTTTTGCGCATCAAACAGGCGCACAGGGTCTTCGTGGTACAGGCGGTGCAGAATGGTTTCGTTGTCCAGGCCCAGCAGTTCTTCGGCTTTCAGGGTGTCGGCCAGGGCGATGGTGTGCCGCCAGCTTTCAGCGCGATCATCGTCGTCCTTGATGCGGTCAGCCGGCAGTTGTTGCAGCAGCATGCCACGGGCGCGCTTGCCGTCGGCATTGAGCCAGAACTTGGTGCCGACTTGCTGGGACATCACGAAATAGTTGGTGAAGCATTCCGAGAGGGTTTTGCCGTCGAGGTCGACGATGCCCTGGTAGCGCTGGCCCACAGTCGGGTCGATGGTGAGCGCCAAAACGCCGTTCGGCATCAGGTCAGCCAAGGTCGCGTCCGCAGCGATCTGGTCGGCCTCGTAACGGGCCAGGCCACGGATGTCACGCTCGCTGGAGCACTCGATCATCAGCAGCGGGATCGGGCCTTCGGAGCGGGCTTGCAGGATCAGCAAACCGTCGAACTTCATGGTGCCCACCAGCAACGCCGCAGCGGCCATCAGCTCTCCAAGCAGTTGCGCGACCGGCTCCGGATAGGCGTGCTTGGCGAGGACTTCGGCATAGCTCAGTTCCAACGAAACCATCTCGCCGCGGGCGTCGCTCTCGTCGAAGATGAAACGTTGGGTGAAGTCGGTATCCGGTAGATCAGTCATAGGTCTGGGTATCTGAATTGATGACGAATTGATTACAAGGTTTATAACGTTAAACGCTTTAGCACCGTTTTGGTGCGGCTTTCTTCTGGAAACAGAGCGCTTGAATAGAGCGAAGAGGGACAGTTTATGAACAATCCGGGTTTGTTCCAAGCCAAGTGGAAGCTCCGGCGACGGGCTGGGGTTATTACACGCCGTTTGCGGCGGTGGTGTCGGGAATGCTGAGGCGGGCAACGACGCCGGTGTTTGGGCTGATGGCCAAATGGCCATTGATCGGGCGCTTGAGTTTTCTGCGCGCACCCCATTAGCACCACAGGCTACATCTGGGAGCGCGCTACCTCCCCCACGGGATCTGCTTTTGACTGGTAATTGACGCAGTTAGTCGTCATTGCCACTGCCGCGAAACTTGAACAGATCGCGACGCTGCTTCTTGCTCGGCTTGCCATCGGTGGTCAGGCCTGAAGCCCCTGCCTTACGCATCGCCGCAGCATTTTCGCGCTTGGCGATGCTGGCTTCAGTCTCGGCGTAAAGAGCCTGAGCCTCAGGCGCACCACGGCGCACGATTGAAAGTGCCTGGACCACGATGGTTTTTTCATCAAAACCGGTACGAATCTGGAACTCATCGCCGACACGCGGTTCCTTGCCCGGCTTGCAGCGCTCGCCGCGATGGTGCACCTTGCCGCTCTCGATGGCGGCCTTGGCCAGGGCACGGGTTTTATAGAAACGCGCCGCCCACAGCCACTTGTCCAGACGGACCTTTTCTTCCTCTTCCTGCTTTTGAGCCACTTGAATTCCTCGCTCTGAAAAATGTCGCAACTTTACCGTTGAAACCCTTCGACGCATAAACCCCAAGGCTCACCTAAGATACGCCAGATAGCATTCTGTTTTCGCGAGGATACGCCGTGACCGACTTTCCCACTTCACTCACCTCGCCTGACCAGCGTTGCGTAGGCTGCCAGCAAAACGAACCTTTGGGTTTCGATTTTGCTTTCGCCTACCAGCCAATCGTAGACCTTCGGGATCATTCGATTTTTGCCCACGAAGCCTTGGTGCGCGGTCCACAAGGCGAAGGGGCGTTGTCGGTGCTGGACCAAGTCAACGAAAGCAACCGCTACCGCTTCGACCAGCGCTGCCGCACCCAGGCGATTGCCGGTGCCGCCGCCCTGGGGATGCAAACCCACCTATCCATCAACTTCATGCCCAACGCCGTGTACCGTCCGGAGTTGTGCATCCGCAGCACCCTGGAGGCGGCTCGCGCGCACAATTTCCCGCTGAACAAACTGATTTTCGAGACGCTCGAAAGCGAGCATGTAGATAACTATCGCCATTTGACGAATATTCTGCGTGAATACCGCGAGTTCGGCTTCAAGACCGCCATCGACGACTTCGGCGCGGGCTATTCGGGGCTGAATCTGCTGGCTGATTTCCAACCTGACTTTATCAAACTCGACATGGCGCTAATCCGCGACGTCGACCAGGATCGTGTCCGTCAGGTGATCGTCAAGGGGATTGTCACAATCTGTGAGCAGTTGAGCGTTACTGTCATCGCCGAAGGCATCGAAAGTGCCGGCGAACGCGACTTTCTGTCTGACTGTGGAATATTTCTGATGCAAGGCTATTGGTTCGCCAAGCCTGCATTCAAAGCAATGGCCGAGGTTTCACCGAAAGCCTGGGCGAATTGATCGGTTACTCATTTTGAAGACATTTGACCATTTGACCGTTGTGGGTCTGCGTGAGTGGGTGGCACTTCCCGACTTGGGAGTGGCAGGCCTGCGCGCAAAGATCGACACCGGTGCCAGCACCTCAAGCCTGCATGCCACCGATATCGAGCCCTTTGAGCGTGACGGTGAGCAGTGGGTGCGCTTTACCGCGCACCTGGGCACTGTTGTGCAACTGCGCCACCGCCGCTGTGAAGCGCCTCTGGTGACGATGAAAACCATCAAGAGCTCCAACGGTCACGCGCAGGTGCGCTATGTGATCAGCACCACACTGGCGTTGGGTGATCGGGTATGGAGGGTGGAATTCACCCTGGCCTGCCGCAAGGCCATGCGTTACCGCTTGCTGCTGGGATCCAAGGCGCTGATTGACGGCCAATTGGTCGTCAACCCAGGCATCAAGTACGTTCAAGACAAGCCGGTGTTCCCGGTCTCTACTATTTCTGCCCCAGGTGCTGCATGAAGATTGCTGTGCTGTCGCGAAACCCGCGTCTGTATTCCACCCGCCGCCTGGTCGAGGCCGGCACCGAACGTGGCCACGAAATGGTGGTGATCGACACGTTGCGTGCCTACATGAACATCGCCAGCCACAAGCCGCAGATCCATTACCGCGGCAAACCGCTGGAAGGCTTTGATGCCGTCATCCCGCGTATCGGTGCTTCGGTGACGTTCTATGGCTGCGCGGTGTTGCGCCAGTTCGAGATGATGGGGGTGTTCCCCTTGAACGAATCCGTGGCCATTGCGCGCTCGCGAGACAAACTGCGTTCGCTGCAACTACTGTCCCGCCGAGGCATCGGCCTGCCAGTCACCGGGTTTGCCCACTCCCCCGATGACATCCCGGACCTGATCGAGATGGTCAACGGCGCGCCGTTGGTGATCAAGGTACTGGAAGGCACCCAGGGCATCGGCGTGGTGTTGTGTGAAACCGCAACGGCAGCCGAGTCGGTGATCGAGGCGTTCATGGGCCTCAAGCAGAACATCATGGTTCAGGAATACATCAAGGAAGCCGGTGGTGCGGATATCCGCTGCTTCGTGGTGGGCGACAAGGTCATTGCGGCAATGAAGCGCCAGGCCAAGCCTGGAGAGTTTCGCTCCAACCTGCACCGTGGCGGCAGTGCCAGCCTGATCAAGATCACCCCAGAAGAGCGCATGACCGCATTGCGGGCGGCCAAGGTGATGGGCTTGGCCGTGGCGGGTGTGGATATCCTGCGGTCAAACCATGGGCCGCTGGTGATGGAGGTGAATTCGTCGCCGGGGCTGGAAGGGATCGAGACCACCACCGGCAAGGATGTGGCGGGAATCATCATTCAGCACCTGGAGAAAAATGGTGGGCCGAATATGACCAGGACCAAGGGCAAGGGCTAGGGGCTTGAAGCCGTAAGGGTAAAAAAACTGTGGCGAGGAAGCTCGCTCCCCCGCCACAGGCACAGTGTTAGCGGACTGGCATTAGGGCAAGCACCCTCCCACATTTTGATCTGCGTTGTTTGCTAAACCGCGTCTCTGGGTAGCATCAAACCAAGCGGCAAACGCACCCGCGCCTCAAGGCCGCCGCCTTCGCGGTTACGCAACTCAACATTGCCGCCATGCATCGAGGCAATCCGCCGCACTATCGCCAGCCCCAACCCAGTGCCCTTGCCTCCACGGGCGCGGTCCCCACGGGTAAACGGGTTGAAAATACCTTCCAGCTCCGCCGGATCGATCCCTGTTCCGCGGTCCATCACACTCAGCACCACATAGGGCGCGGCACTGTCGCCCGATACGTACGCAGCCACTTCCACGTCCGAACCCGCGTGATGCAAGGCGTTGCCGATCAAGTTGTTCAGCAGACGCTTCATCGACACACGTCGCAACGCAAACGGCTGGATCGGCTCAAGGCGCATGCGCACCTGTTCGCCGTTCTGGTTGTAGGGTGCGACCACTTCGCGCACCAGATCCGTCAAATCGACTTCCTCAACCACCTCGTCGCGGCCATCGCGGATAAACGCAAGGAACTGGTCGAGAATCGCATCCATGTCCTCGATGTCACGGACCATGTCGTCGGTCAAGTCGGTATGGTTGCCCATCAATTCCAGGGACAATCGCAATCGCGTCAGCGGCGTGCGCAGGTCGTGAGACACGCCGGCCAGCATCAACTCACGTTCGCGTCCGGCCTGTTCGACGTCCTCCGCCATCTGGTTGAACGCGCCGTACACTTCGGTCATTTCACTGGGCGTATCACTTACCGGCAGACGGACGCTACGCCCCTGGCCCAATTGCCGGGCGGCAAACACCAGCCGTTTAAGGGGCTGGTTGAGCTGGCGAACGAAAATCCACGCGGATGCCGTTGAAAGCAACCCGATCGCCAGGAACCAGCCCAGCACGTTCCAGATCTTCTGCCCCCGCAACGGATGGGGGTATAGCGGCACTTTCAGCCAGTCCTCACCCAGGCTCGGCGCACGCACCCACAATGCCGGAGACACATGCATACGCAGACGGACCTCGGTGTCTTCACCCAGTTCGGCCTGCATTTGGCGCTGGTAAATCTCGCTATAGGGCCAATGCTGCTCGCCCTCGGGCACACCCGCGCCCGCCACGCGCACCAGGGTGGCGGCCTTGGCGATCTTCTCGCGGTTCTCGGGATCAGCGGCCCAGTAGGCGCGCAGCGTCAGGGCGACACCGTGGCTGTACTGTCGATCCACCAGCACATCTTCGTTCATCAACAGATAAACCAGCGTAAGTGCCTTGGAAAACAGAACGACGATCAGCACCAGCCAAAGGGTGCGGGAAAAGAAACTTTGTGGGAACCACAGCGGGGTTTTCATAGATGACAGCTGGACACCTTGCAGGAACGAACGGCGCTCGCAGAATTGCAGACGCCGGGCATCCCGTCGACCCTCACGGAGTCAAACGCCAGAATGCCCGCCGTGCAAATCATCGATCACTTGGTGGCGGTGCCATCCGGCACGAACACATAGCCCACACCCCAAACCGTCTGGATGTACCGTGGTTTGGACGGGTCCGGCTCGATCATCCGGCGCAGACGGGAAATCTGCACGTCGATGGAGCGCTCCAGGGCGTCCCACTCCCGACCACGGGCCAGGTTCATCAGCTTGTCGCGGGTCAGCGGCTGACGCGCGTTCATCACCAGGGCCTTGAGCACTGCGAATTCGCCAGTGGTGAGCATGTGCACTTCGTCGCCACGCTTGAGCTCGCGGGTGGCCAGCGACAGTTCGTAGTCGCCAAAGGTAACGCTTTCATCTTCGCTGCCCGGCGCGCCCGGTACTGGCAGTGCCTGACGGCGCAATACGGCCTTGACCCGCGCCATCAACTCATCCGGGTTGAAGGGTTTGGCCAGGTAGTCATCGGCGCCCAGTTCGAGGCCCTTGATGCGGCTCAGCTCATCGCCCTTGGCAGTGAGCATGATGATTGGAATCTGATTGTTCACGCCGCGCAGGCGCTTGCAAGCGGTCAGACCGTCTTCGCCAGGCAGCATCAGGTCGAGTACGACCAGATTGAAGACTTCGCGCCCCAGCAGGCGATCCATCTGCTCGGTGTTTGGCACCGCGCGGGCACGGTAGCCCTTGGAATTGAAGAATCGCTCCAGCAGGCTGCTCAGCCCCGGATCGTCATCTACGATGAGAATTTTTTCGCCTTCAGCAGTTTGTGCAGTGCTGCTCATTGGATGCTCCTCTTATCTCGGCGCGCATTATGGCCTAGCTGCCGTTATACGCACCGTGTGCATTGTTAGCAGATTTTTCCTCGACTGCCAGCAAACCCGCGCCGTACAACCACTGGCGCAGTAGCCCTCAAGGACAGAACGCTGGTTATAATGCGGCGCCTCCGTGCAGGGCAATGTCAGATCGTTACCGTTTACTGCCGGGGCTTTTTTTACCCGCTTGCGGTGATTTTTTCGATTTCGAGGGTCAATAGGCAGCCTCTTGACCCAGGCAGCGGCGCCCGTCAGGCCGCTCAACCAGCCGCGCAAGGCCTTGTTTTCCGGGCCTGCGAGCTGCTTCTAAGAATTTCAGGTGGATTTATGGACAGCATCAACAGCCGCATCGCCGAAGAACTCGGTGTACGCCCCCAACAGGTCGAAGCGGCCGTCGCTCTACTGGACGAAGGCTCCACGGTGCCCTTCATCGCCCGTTACCGAAAAGAAGTGACCGGCAGCCTCGACGACATCCAACTGCGTCACCTGGAAGAGCGCCTGCGCTACCTGCGGGAACTCGACGAACGGCGTATCAGTATCCTCGCCAGCATCGAGGAACAGGGCAAGCTGACCCCACAGCTTGAGCGCGACATCAAGCTCGCCGACACCAAGACCCGCCTTGAAGACCTCTACCTGCCCTACAAACAAAAGCGTCGTACCAAGGGCCAGATCGCCCTCGAAGCCGGCCTGGGCGAGCTGGCCGACGGCCTGTTCAACGACCCGTCGCTCACCCCGGACACCGAAGCTGCTCGCTTTATCGATGCCGAAAAAGGCGTCGCCGACGTCAAGGCCGCCCTCGAAGGCGCCAAGTACATCCTCATGGAGCGCTTCGCCGAAAACGCCAGCCTCCTGGAAAAACTGCGTACGTACCTCAAGCAGGAAGCCACCCTCAGTGCTCGCGTCATCGCCGGCAAAGAGGAAGAAGGCGCCAAGTTCCGCGATTACTTCGAACACGATGAGCCGCTCAAGAGCATGCCGTCCCACCGTGCCCTGGCGATTTTCCGTGGCCGCAACGAGGGCATTCTCAGCTCCGCGCTCAAAGTCGGCGACGAGCTGCCGGGCAGCATGCACCCGTGCGAAGGCATGATCGGTCAACAATTCGGCATCCAGAACCAGAATCGTCCTGCGGATAAGTGGCTCGGCGAAGTGGTGCGCTGGACCTGGAAGGTCAAGCTCTACACCCACCTGGAAACCGACCTGCTGGGCGAATTGCGTGATGGCGCCGAAACCGAAGCCATCAACGTGTTCGCCCACAACCTGCACGACCTGCTGCTGGCCGCCCCGGCCGGCCCGCGCGCCACCCTGGGCCTTGACCCTGGCCTGCGCACCGGCTGCAAGGTCGCGGTGGTCGACGCCACCGGCAAGCTGCTGGATCACGCCACGGTTTACCCGCACGTGCCGCATAACAAGTGGGACCAGACGCTCGCGATCCTCGCCGCCCTGTGCGCCAAGCACGCGGTGGACCTGATCGCCATCGGCAACGGCACCGCCAGCCGTGAAACCGACAAGCTGGCCGCCGAGCTGATCAAAAAATACCCAGCCATGAAGATGACCAAGGTCATGGTCTCGGAGGCAGGGGCTTCGGTGTACTCGGCGTCGGAGCTGGCGTCCAAGGAATTCCCGGACCTCGACGTGTCGATCCGTGGCGCCGTGTCCATTGCCCGCCGCCTGCAGGATCCACTGGCCGAGCTGGTGAAAATCGACCCTAAATCCATCGGTGTCGGCCAGTACCAGCACGATGTGTCACAGCTGAAACTGGCGCGTGGCCTGGATGCGGTGGTGGAAGACTGCGTAAACAAGGTCGGCGTGGATGTAAACACTGCCTCGGTCGCGCTGTTGGCACGTATTTCCGGCCTGAACACCACCCTGGCGCAGAATATCGTCACTCACCGTGACGAGAACGGAGCGTTCAAAACCCGCGCCGCGCTGAAAAAGGTCGCACGCCTAGGTGAGAAAACCTTCGAACAAGCCGCTGGTTTCCTACGCGTAATGAACGGTGACAATCCGCTGGATTCGTCGGCCGTTCACCCGGAAGCGTATCCACTGGTCCAACGCATTGCCGCCGAAACCGACCGCGACATCCGCTCGCTGATTGGCGACGCCGCATTCCTCAAGCGCCTGGACCCCAAGAAGTACACTGACGAAACCTTCGGCGTACCGACCATCACCGACATCCTGCAAGAACTGGAAAAACCCGGCCGCGACCCCCGCCCGGAGTTCAAGACCGCGGAGTTCCAGGAGGGCGTGGAAGACCTCAAGGACCTGCAACTGGGCATGATCCTCGAAGGTGTCGTGACCAACGTGACCAACTTCGGCGCTTTTGTGGATATCGGCGTGCATCAGGACGGTTTGGTGCATATCTCCGCGCTTTCGGAGAAATTCATCAAGGACCCACGCGAAGCGGTGAAAGCCGGTGATGTGGTCAAGGTCAAAGTCATGGAAGTCGACATTCCACGCAAACGCGTCGGCCTGTCGATGCGCATGAGCGACACCCCCGGCGAGAAAATCGACGGCGCCCGTGGCGCACGCCCAGGCTCGGCACCGCGCCAGTCGCAGAACCGCTCCGAAAGCAGTCAACCGCGCAAGGAAACCGCAACTGCAGCGCCAAGCAACAACGCCATGGCCTCGCTGTTCGCCAACGCCAAGCAGTTGAAGAAACGCTGATGGAAATCCCGGCCGGTTTGACTCAGAGCGCGTTCAGCGAACTGATCGGCTGCCGCCTGCAACACCTTGAAGAAGGCGTTGCACAGGTGGCCCTGACCCTGGAGCCGCACTTGCGCAACCGTGCGGGCAAGCTCCATGGCGGGGCGATTTTCAGCCTGGTGGACATCACCATGGGCCTGGCCTGTTCCAGCAGCCATGGTTTTGACCAGCAGAGCGCGACCATCGAGTGCAAGATCAACTACATCCGCGCCGTGGAAGACGGGGATGTGCTGTGCACCGGCCGGGTGATTCACGCCGGCCGGCGCACGTTGGTGGTCGAAGCCGATGTGTATCAGGACGAAAGACTTGTCGCAAAAGCACAGGGCACCTTCGCTGTCCTATAGCTCCCCACCCTCGATTTGAGTTAATTTCGGCGCTGCGATAACGGCGTCGGAATTTTCCCGCTGCGCTATGGCCCAATTCATGGAGTGAAGTAGGCTTTATTTACCGCGGGTCAAATAGACTCAAAACCAGGCGATCACGCCAGTTTTAACTTCACCCTTGTAGACCGTCCTGCCCACCCCCATATTGGGGCGACTGACGCGTGAAGGAATCCAACTTGAGCGAACTTCTCAACCGCCGCCTGGCTCTGCTCGGCAAGCGCGAACACCTCTCCCTGCTAGAGCAGTGCCTGCATGGCATCGAGCGTGAATGCCTACGTGTCACCGGTGAAGGTCGCCTGGCGCAAACGCCGCACCCGGAAGCCCTGGGCGCCGCGTTGACCAATGAATTGATCACCACCGACTACTCGGAATCGCTGCTGGAGTTCATCACCCCAGCCCTGCCCAACCCGGCCGACACCCTGAGCAACCTGGACAAGATCCACCGATTTGCCTACACCAAGCTGGGCAGCGAATACCTGTGGAGCCCTTCGATGCCGTGCCCGTTGCCGGCCGAGGAAGATATTCCGATTGCCTACTACGGCACCTCCAATATCGGACAGCTCAAGTACGTGTACCGAAAGGGCCTGGCCCTGCGGTACGGCAAGACCATGCAGTGCATCGCCGGCATCCACTACAACTTTTCCCTGCCGGAACAGTTGTGGCCGTTGCTCAAGGAGACTGAAGGATTCGTCGGCACCGACCGCGACTACCAGTCCACGGCCTATATCGCGCTGATCCGCAATTTCCGCCGTTACAGCTGGCTGCTGATGTACCTGTTCGGTGCCTCGCCGGCCCTGGACGCAGGTTTCCTGCGCGGTCGCTCGCACCAGTTGGAAGTGCTCGACGCCGACACCCTGTACCTGCCCTACGCCACCAGCCTGCGCATGAGCGACCTGGGTTACCAGAGCAACGCCCAAGCCGGGCTTACGCCGTGCTACAACGACTTGGCGAGCTACACCGACAGCCTGCGTGAAGCGGTGGCAACGCCCTACGCGCCATACGTCGAAATCGGCACGCACAAGGACGGTGAGTGGGTGCAGCTCAACACCAACATCCTGCAGATCGAAAACGAGTACTACTCCAACATCCGCCCCAAGCGCGTGACCTACACCGGCGAACGGCCGATCCAGGCGCTGGTGGCCCGTGGCATCCAGTACATCGAAGTGCGCTGCCTGGACATCAACCCGTTCCTGCCGATGGGCATCGATCTGCCGGAGTCGCGTTTCCTCGACGCATTCCTGCTGTACTGCGCGCTGAACGACAGCCCGTTGTTCGCCAACACTGCGTGCGGCAATGCCACCGCCAACTTCCTCAGCGTGGTCAAGGAAGGTCGCCGTCCAGGCCTGCAATTGCAGCGCGACGGCGCGCCGGTGGACATGAAGGAATGGGCCACCGAACTGTTGGAGAAGATTGCACCGCTGGCCGCCCTGCTCGATCAGAGCCACGGTATCAGCGAGCACAGCCAGGCGCTGGACGCCCAACTGGCGAAAATCAACGACCCGGCGTTGACGCCGTCGGCCCAGGTACTGGCAGCGATGGCTGAGCGCAAAGAGACTTTTGCGCAGTTCTCCCTGCACCAGAGCCAGCTGCATGCCGAGTATTTCCGCCAGGAGCCACTGGCTGCCGAGGAACAGACGCGGTTTGAAGAACTGGCGCGTAAATCGCTGGCACAGCAGGCGGAGCTGGAGCAGAACGAAGTGGGCGATTTTGATGTGTTTGTCGGGTCGTACCAGGCGAGCATCCTGGCCATCAGCAACTGACTGAAGCCGAATCTGGCTCGACATGTGGGAGGGGGCTTGCCCCCGATTGCAGTGGGTCAGCTACACATTAGCTGGCAGCTCCACCGCTATCGGGGGCAAGCCCCCTCCCACATTTGCCTTCACTTGACTGAAAACCCGCTGCAGCTGTTCTCCACATAAGCTAATTCGAAAATGTTATTTATTTTCGGATTCTTAGATCATTTAGTCTCCTCACACGCCGACCCTCGGCCGCCTGATTGAGGAGCTTCCCCTTGAAACTGCTTACCCCTCTGCGCCTCTTGGCCGCATTGTCACTGGCCGGTGCCAGCCTGTTTGCCCAGGCGGCGGATGTGACCATCGCTTATCAGACCACCGTAGACCCGGCCAAAGTCGCCCAGGCCGACGGTGCGTATGAAAAAGCCACCAACGCCAAGATCGACTGGCGCAAATTCGACAACGGCGCCGATATCATTGCCGCCATCGCTTCCGGCGACGTGCAGATCGGCTACCTCGGTTCCAGCCCGCTGACCGCAGCGATCACACGCAAAGTTCCAGTGCAAACCTTCCTCGTCGCCACCCAGATCGGCGGCGCCGAAGCCTTGGTGGCGCGCAATGGCTCGGGGATCAACAGCCCCCAGGACCTGATCGGCAAGAAAATCGCCGTGCCTTTCGTCTCCACCGGCCACTACAGCCTGCTGGCCGCGCTGAAGCACTGGAACATCGACCCAGCCAAAGTGACCATCCTCAACCTCGCGCCACCGGCGATCATCGCCGCCTGGAAGCGCGGTGACATCGACGCCACCTACGTCTGGGACCCGGCGTTGGGCGTGGCCAAGGAAAACGGCAAAGTGCTGATCACCTCCGGCGAATTGGCCAAGTTCGGTGCGCCAACCTTCGATGCGTGGATCGTGCGTAAGGATTTTGCCGAGAAGCACCCGGAAATCGTCACGGCCTTCGCCAAAGTCACTCTGGATGCCTACTCCGCCTACCGCAAAGACCCACAAGCCTGGCTCGCCGACAAAGGCAACGTCGACAAACTGGTGAAGCTTTCCGGCGCAAAAGCCAGCGATATTCCGCTGCTGCTGCAAGGCAACGTCTACCCGTTGGCCGCGGACCAGGTGACCCTGCTCGGCGCACCGACCACCAAGGCCGTAACCGATACCGCTGCGTTCCTCAAGGAACAAGGCAAGGTCGACGCCGTGCTGCCGGACTACGCCCCTTACGTCAGCGCCAAGTTCATCACTAACTGATTCAAGGAGTTCATCGCGATGGCCTTGCTACAACTGGAGCGCATCAGCGCACAGTACCCAGGTGCCCCGGAACCGGTACTGGCGGATATTTCACTCGACCTGGGCCCCCAGCAATTGCTGGTGGCCCTTGGCCCGTCCGGCAGTGGCAAGACCTCGCTGTTGAACCTGATTGCCGGTTTTGTCGAGCCTTCTGCCGGGCGCATCACCCTTGATGGCGTGCCGGTCAAAGGCCCCAGCGCCGAGCGCGGCGTGGTGTTCCAGGACGATGCATTGCTGCCCTGGCAGGATGTGCTGGCCAATGTCGGCTTTGGCCTCGAACTGGCCGGGGTACCCAAGGCGCAACGCGAAGTACGTGCCCGGGAAATGCTCGCGCTGGTGGACCTGGCGGGTTTCGACAGCCGCCGTATCTGGCAGCTCTCCGGCGGCCAGAAGCAACGTGTCGGCCTGGCGCGTGCCTTGGCGGCAGACCCACGGGTGTTGTTGATGGACGAACCCTTCGGCGCCCTCGATGCCTTTACCCGCGAACAGATGCAGGAGTTATTGCTACAAGTCTGGCGGCGCACGGCCAAGCCGGTGTTCCTGATCACCCATGACATCGAAGAAGCCGTGTTCCTCGCCACTGATCTGATCCTGCTGGCGCCCAACCCCGGCCAGATCGTCGAGCGCCTGCGCCTGGACTTCGGCCAACGCTACGCGGCCGGCGAATCGGCGCGGGCGATCAAGTCCGACCCGCGTTTTATCGAGACCCGCGAACACGTGCTGGGCAAAGTGTTCTCGCAACGGCAGGTGTCCGCATGAGCAGCTACGAACTCCCCGCCACCGCCATCACGCCGGTGCTGATTCCGGTGCGCCGCAGTCTGAGTACGCGCTGGATCAGCCTGCTGACGCTAATCGCGTTACTGGCCATTTGGTGGGCCGTGACCGCCACCGGCTTGATCGAACCACTGTTCCTGCCGCCGCCATCCGCCGTGTTGCAAAAGGGCTGGTTGCTGGCCACCACGGGCTACATGGACTCCACCTTGTGGCAGCACCTGGGCGCGAGCCTCAGCCGCATCGGCCTGGGCCTGGGCTTTGCGGTGCTGACCGCCGTGCCGGTGGGCATCGCCATCGGCTCCAACCGCATCGCCCGTGGGATTCTCGACCCGCTGATCGAGTTCTACCGGCCGATTCCGCCTTTGGCTTACCTGCCATTGATCGTGATCTGGTGCGGCATCGGCGAGCTGTCCAAAGTGCTGCTGATTTACCTGGCGATCTTTGCACCGATTGCCATCGCCACCGCGACGGGGGTGCGCACCGTCGACCCGGCCAAGCTGCGCGCTGCGCAGTCGCTGGGCGCTACCCGCGCCCAACTGATCCGCCATGTGATCCTGCCCAGCGCCCTGCCCGATATCCTCACCGGGGTGCGCATCGGCCTGGGTGTGGGCTGGTCCACCTTGGTCGCTGCCGAGCTGATCGCGGCCACCAGCGGCCTGGGTTTTATGGTGCAGTCGGCGGCGCAGTTCCTGGTCACCGATGTGGTGGTGCTGGGGATTCTGGTCATCGCCCTGATCGCTTTCGCCATGGAAATGGGCCTGCGCGCCCTGCAGCGTAAATTAGTGCCTTGGCATGGCCAGGCACACTGAGTGATGAGAATTAAATGAGCCGCCTGACCGTTACGCCATTAAGCACCGCCTTGGGCGCCCAGATCAGTGGCGTCGATATCACCCTGCCTCTGAACCTCGAACAGCGCGACGCCATCGAACAGGCGCTGCTGACTCACTCGGTGCTGTTCTTCCGCGACCAGGCCATCACCCCGCAACAACAGGCGCGGTTCGCGGCGAATTTCGGCGACCTGCACATTCACCCGATCTACCCCAACGTGCCGGAACAGCCCGAAGTGCTGATTCTCGACACCGCCGTCACCGACGTGCGCGACAACGCCGTATGGCACACCGACGTGACCTTCCTGCCCACCCCGGCGCTCGGCGCGGTGCTCAGTGCCAAACTGTTGCCGGCGTTTGGCGGCGACACGTTGTGGGCCAGTGGGATTGCGGCGTATGAGGCGTTGTCCGAGCCGTTGAAGGTGCTGCTCAATGGGTTGACCGCGACTCACGACTTCACCAAATCCTTCCCGCTGGAGCGCTTCGGCAACACCGCAGAAGACCTGTTGCGCTGGGAAGAAACCCGCAAAAAGAACCCGCCGTTGTCACACCCGGTGGTGCGTACGCATCCGGTGAGCGGGCGCAAATCGCTGTTTGTCAGTGATGGTTTCACGACCAAAATAAACGAACTGGAACCGGCCGAGAGTGAAGCGATTCTCAAGCTGCTGTTCGCCCACGCGACGCGCCCGGAATTCACCATTCGCTGGCGCTGGCAGGAGAATGACGTGGCGTTCTGGGACAACCGCGTGACCCAGCATTACGCGGTGGATGACTACCGGCCACAACGGCGGGTGATGCACCGGGCGACGATTCTGGGGGATGTGCCTTTTTAGCCACACTGCAAATCAAATGTGGGAGGGCTTGCCCCCTCCCACACTTTTGACCCAGTTGTGTCAGGTCATTCAGCCGTCGATGGCTTTTCCCACAAGTTAATCCCACCTTCCTGCGCAAACCGATCGATCTCCGCCAGTTCTTCCGCGCTGAAACTCAAGTTCTTCAGCGCACCAACGTTCTCGATAATCTGCTCCGGCCGGCTCGCGCCGATCAGCGCGCTGGTGACCCGTGGATCACGCAGCGTCCAGGCCAGTGCGAGTTGCGCCAGGCTCTGGCCACGACGCTGGGCGATTTCGTTCAGCGCACGTACGTGGGCGATGTTGGCTTCGGACAAGTGCTTGGCCTGCAACGAACCACCGCCTGGACGATTGACCCGTGCATCCGCTGGCACACCATTGAGGTATTTGTCGGTCAACAAACCCTGGGCCAGTGGCGTGAAAGCGATCGAGCCGGCGCCGAGTTCTTCGGTGGTATCCAGCAGGTCTTTTTCTACCCAGCGGTTGAGCAGGTTGTAGGCCGGCTGGTGGATCAGCAGCGGCACTTTCCACTCCTTGAGCAGCGCCGCGATTTCACGGGTTTTCACCCCGGAATACGACGAGATACCGATGTACAACGCCTTGCCTTGTTGCACGGCCGTGGCGAGGGCGCTGGCGGTTTCTTCCAGCGGGGTGTCGGCGTCAAAACGGTGGGAGTAGAAAATGTCCACGTAGTCGACGCCCAGGCGTTGCAGGCTCTGGTCAAGGCTGGCCAGCACGTATTTGCGCGAGCCGCCGCCCTGGCCGTAAGGGCCGGGCCACATGTCCCAACCGGCCTTGCTGGAGATGATCAATTCGTCGCGGTAATGCTTGAAGTCTTCGCGCAGCAAACGGCCGAAATTGATCTCGGCGCTGCCATAGGGCGGGCCGTAGTTGTTAGCCAGGTCGAAGTGGTTTATCCCCAGGTCAAACGCGGTGCGCAACAGGGCGCGCTGGGTGTCGATCGGGGTGCTGTCGCCAAAGTTGTGCCACAGCCCCAGGGACAGTGCGGGCAGCACCAGTCCACTGCGGCCTACGCGGCGATACGGGATAGATTCATAGCGGTTTTCGGCAGCAATGTACGTCATCGAATCCTCTCTGGGCTTAGGGCAAATAAGGCCTGGGAATAAGGTTATTCCCAGGCCTTTTAACCAGCTGAATCGCTTAAGTCTGCCCTTTCGTTTTACAGCAAATGGCTGCCCGAATGGAACGACAAGATCACCTCAACGCACCAGGTGCAGGAACTGCAAATGCCGCTCGTACTGGTCGAGGATGTCGTTGATGATCTGCTCTTTGGTATAGCCCACCAGATCGTAGTCCTGGCTGCCCTCGCTCAAGTGAACTTCCGCCCGGTAATAGCGGCGGTTGTTGATCTCTTTGGAGCCCATGCCGCCACGGGCGAACGACGGCGTGAAGTAGCCGCGCATCTGCACCTGGTAGACGAAAGGATGTTCCTCGCCATGGCCGATCTCCAGGCTGACGCTGTCGTTGGACGGATCCGGCTGGGTCACCACCGAGAGGCCCTTCTCGACAAACACTGCCGTCACTTCTTCAATCGCCGGGCGCACCGTCGACTCAAGGAAACGGTACACCTCATCCCTCGATGGGAAATGCACCGCCTGGCTCAAGCGCTGGCGCCAGCCGCCCTTGCCTTTGCGTGAAGCCGAGATCGGCGCCAACGAATGCAACTGTGCGATCTGCTTTTGCGACTCCAGATAGAACGCCTTGTGCAGCCCCCACATCATCAGCAGCAGGATCAGCGAGAACGGTAGCGAGGTCAGCACCACCGCCGATTTCAGCGAGTCGATACTGCCGGCGAACAGCAAGGCACTGGTGACCAGCGCCGTCATCGCGCCCCAGAACACCCGCAGCCATTTGGGCCCGTCTTCATCGGCATTGCCGCCCTTGGACGACAGGGTCGACAAGACCACCGTGCCCGAATCGGCCGAGGTGACGAAGAATACGAAACTGATGAACACCGTGACCGCGATTACGGTTTTGCTCCACGGATAGGTTTCCAGCAGCAGGTAGAGGCTCATCGACGGGTCATCGATGGCCGACTGACCGAGCGCGGCCATGCCGTGGTTGAGCACTTGGTCGATGGCGCTGTTACCGAAAATCGACATCCATGCCAGGGTGAAGCCCAGCGGGATCAGCAGCACGCCGAACACGAATTCGCGAATGGTACGGCCACGGGAAATCCGTGCGATAAACAGGCCCACGAACGGCGACCATGCGATCCACCAGGCCCAGTAGAACACCGTCCAACCGCCCAGCCAGTCGCTCGGTTTGTCGTAGGCGTAGACGTCGAAACTCTTGGTCGGCAGCGCACCGAGGTAATCGCCGATGTTCTGGATCAGGGTATTGAGCAAATGCTGGGTAGGCCCGGCAAACAACACGAACAGCAGCAGCGCGCAGGCCAGCAGCATGTTGATGTCGGACATCACCCGCACGCCTTTATCGACGCCGGCTACTGCGACCAGAATCGCCGCGCCCATCATCAACGTGATCAGGCCAACCTGAATCCACTGGGTGTGGGCAATGCCGAACAGATAATCGAGGCCAGAGTTAAGGTGCAACACACCAAAGCCCATGTCGGCGCCAAGACCGAACACCGTAGCGATGATGCCGAAGCCATCCACCGCATAGCCGATGGGGCCGTTGATGCGCTTGCCGATCAGCGGGTACAGCGCCGAGCGCAACGCCAGCGGCAGGTTATGCCGGTAGGCGAAATACGCCAGCGCCATGCCGACAAACGCGAACACGCCCCAGCCGTGCAGGCCCCAGTGCAGAAACAGAATCTGCATGGCCTGACGCGCCGCATCGGCGTTCATCGGCGCGCCTTGTGGCGGCTGCACCAGGTGCGTCAGGGGTTCGGATACGCAGAAGAAAAACAGCGTGATGCTGATGCCGGCCGCGAACAGCATGCCGGCCCAGGACAGGTAACTGAATTCGGGCTCGTCGTGGTCGGCACCGAGTTTTATCTTGCCGTAGCCCGATAGCGCGGTGACCACCACGAAGACCAGATACAGGGTCATCGCCAGCATGTAGTACCAGCCGACCGTATTGGCCGCCCAGTTTTGCGCCGCCAGCAGCCAGGCACCGGCCTGTTGCGGGATAGCGATGACAGTGATGCCGAACAGCAGGATGAAGGTCGCGGCGAAATAGAAAACCGGCGCATTCATGCGCACTTGGCCGCTGGCAGGGGTGGACGATGCACTCATGAACGATGCACCCCGAGGTTGAAGGATGTGGCTGTAAATAACGGACTCAGCAAAGGTAAGCCTCCTGTTGTGAGCGGGCAGCGAACCACCGGGTTTAACTTGAACGAGCGTTCAAGTTAAACATGAATAGGCGGTCCGGGACTAATCGCAGGGCTGAGTGGTATGACGGGTGAGCAAAGGAAATCGTTCAGCGACTGCTGACTGAAACACGGTCTCCGTGTGGAATGCCGTCAAAATGTGGGAGGGGGCTTGCTCCCTCCCACAGGTGACCGGTGCAGGTTCTCTACTTTTGCGCCCCATCATCATGCTGCAGATTCGCCTGGGTGATGTTCGCCTCAGCCGGCACACTGCGCGTCAGCCACACATTCCCGCCAATGGTCGAACCCTTGCCAATGGTGATTCGCCCCAGGATCGTCGCCCCGGCGTAGATCACCACATCGTCCTCGACGATCGGATGACGCGGATGGCCCTTCTGCAACTGCCCGTCTTCATCCGCCGGGAAGCGCTTGGCGCCCAACGTGACGGCCTGGTAGATACGCACCCGCTCGCCGATGATCGCGGTTTCGCCAATCACCACACCCGTCCCATGGTCGATAAAGAAACTCGGGCCGATCTGTGCGCCGGGGTGAATGTCGATGCCGGTGGCCGAGTGAGCGATTTCCGCGCTGATCCGCGCCAGCAGCGGCAAACCGGCGCGGTACAGGTGGTGGGCCAGGCGATGGTGAATCACCGCCAAAATCCCCGGGTAGCACAGCAACACCTCATCCACACTGCGCGCGGCCGGGTCGCCGTGGTAGGCGGCGAGTACGTCGGTGTCCAGCAGGCTGCGCAGGGACGGCAAGGCCAGGGCGAAATCCTGGATCAGGCGGATGGCGTGGGCATCAATCTGGCTGTCGTCCTGGCCGCCCTGCCGCGCGGCATAACGCAGCTCCAGGCGTGCCTGGGCAAGCAACGCATTCAGCGCGACGTCGAGGGTATGGCCGACGTAGAAGTCTTCACTTTCTTCACGCAGATCCGCCGGCCCCAGGCGCATCGGGAACAGTGCGCCGCACAAAGCTTCGAGGATCTGCGCAACGGCTTCTCGGGACGGCAACTCGCGGCCGCCATGCTCGCCGCTCAAGCGCCCATTGCGCGTTCGCCACGCGTCTCGGGCACCGCGCAACTGGCTGACGATGGTCTGTAATTGCCAATGGCTGGAACGCTCACTCACGGTATTCACTCCTGACGTAATGGCAATCACTTTACGGTATGCACCTCGGCCGCCCTTAAGAACCAATGGTGTGATGCTAAGAACCATCGGGCATAAGCGATTGACGGTTGCCCGATGAAAAGTGCCTGCCTATAGTCGCTTTATCCCTTAGCCACCGTGCGTAGCCATGATCAAGCAACAGCTCGACCGTTTTAACCGCCTGGACCTGCTCGGCGGCGCCACCGCCCTGGAAAAACTCGAACGGTTGTCGACCTGGTTGGGACGTGACATCTACGTCAAGCGCGACGACACCACGCCACTGGCCATGGGCGGCAATAAGCTGCGCAAACTCGAATACCTCGCGGCCGACGCCATCGCCCAGGGCGCCGACACGCTGGTGACGGCTGGCGCGATCCAGTCCAACCACGTACGCCAGACCGCCGCCCTCGCCGCCAAACTCGGCCTGGGCTGCGTCGCGCTGCTGGAAAACCCCACCGGCACCGACGACCCCAACTACCTCGGCAACGGCAACCGCCTGCTGCTGGAACTGTTCGACGCTAAAGTTGAGTTGGTGGAAAACCTCGATAACGTCGACGACCAACTCAACGCCCTCGCCGATCGCCTGCGCAGCAGCGGCAAGAAGCCGTACCTGGTGCCCATCGGCGGCTCCAATGCCCTCGGCGCCCTGGGTTATGTGCGCGCCGGCCTGGAACTGGCCGCGCAGATCGAAGACAGCGGCATCGAATTCGCCGCCGTGGTGTTGGCTTCCGGCAGTGCCGGTACCCACAGCGGCCTGGCCCTGGCGTTGAGCGAAGCGCTGCCGAATCTGCCGGTGGTGGGCATCACCGTGTCGCGCACCGACGAAGCCCAGCGCCCGAAAGTGCAAGGGCTGGCCGAGCGCACGGCCGAGTTGCTGGGTGTGGATATCCCCGAAGCGTTCAAGGTAATCCTGTGGGACGAATACTTCAGTCCGCGCTATGGCGAACCGAACGCCGGCACCTTGGCCGCGATCAAACTGTTGGCCAGCCAGGAAGGCCTGCTGTTGGACCCGGTCTATACGGGCAAGGCCATGGCCGGTCTGCTGGACGGCATCGGGCGTCAACGCTTTGAAGATGGGCCAATCATTTTCCTGCACACCGGTGGGGCGCCGGCGTTGTTTGCTTATGACTCGGTTTTCAACTGAATAAACGCGGGCTATAGGTGGGAGGGGGCTTGCCCCCGATTGCGGTCGATCAGTAACAAATATGCTGGCTGACCCGACGGCATCGGGGGCAAGCCCCCTCCCACACTGGATCCAACTTATATTCAAAAATGGAATATGAATTAAGTTTTATATTATTTTCAAGTCTTAAAACCTGCCTTTATCATCGCGCCGAAGGCGAAGACGCGCTTCGCGCTTTAAGGCAGGATACGACTACTGCGTCATCTGCTTCGCTCACCATAAAAAACACAGGGGCTCTTCATGACTATTTCCGTATTCCGTCGCACCTTGCTGGTCGGCACTTTGGGTCTGGCGCTCGGCGCCGGGCTGCTGGGCCAAGCGGTTGCCGGCGAGCAACTGGGCAACATCAAAAAGGCCGGCGAGATCAAGATCGGCCTGGAAGGCACCTACCCACCGTTCAGCTTCGTCGATGAAAGCGGCAAGCTCAGCGGTTTCGAAGTCGAGCTGTCCGAAGCTCTGGCCAAGGAGCTGGGCGTCAAGGTCAAGCTGCAGGCCACGCCATGGGACGGCATCCTCGCTGCCCTGGAATCCAAGCGCCTGGACGCTGTGGTCAATCAGGTGACCATCTCTGAAGAGCGCAAGAAGAAGTACGATTTCTCCACGCCTTACACCGTCTCCGGTATCCAGGCGCTGGTGCTCAAGAAGAACGTCGACAGCATCAAGACCGCTGACGACCTGGCCGGCAAAAAAGTCGGTGTCGGCCTGGGCACCAACTACGAACAATGGCTCAAGGACAATCAACCCAAAGCCATCATCAAGACCTATAACGATGACCCAACCAAATTCCAGGACCTGAACGTCGGCCGTATCGACGCCATCCTGATCGACCGCCTGGCCGCCCTGGAATACGCCAAGAAAGCCCCGAAAACCGCCGCTGCCGGCGATGCCTTCTCCCGCCAGGAATCCGGTATCGCCCTGCGCAAAGGCGAGCCTGAATTGCTGGAAGCGGTGAACAAGGCCCTCGACAAGCTGCGCGCCGACGGCACCTTGAAGAAGCTGTCCGAGAAGTACTTCAACGCTGACGTCACTCAATAATGGAGGCAAGTCTCCAACTCGCGCTGGACTCCGCGCCCTTTCTGCTCAAGGGCGCGTATTACACGGTGATCCTCAGCCTCGGCGGCATGTTTTTCGGCTTGCTGCTGGGCTTCGGCCTGGCGTTGATGCGCCTGTCGCGCTTCAAGCTGCTGAGCTGGACTGCCCGCGTCTACGTGTCGTTCTTTCGCGGCACGCCCTTGCTGGTACAGCTGTTCTTGATCTACTACGGCTTGCCGCAAGTGGGTATCGAGCTGGATCCGATCCCGGCCGCCATGATCGGCTTTTCGCTGAACATGGCCGCCTACGCCTGTGAAATCCTGCGGGCCGCCATCGCGTCTATCGAGCGTGGCCAGTGGGAAGCCGCGGCCAGTATCGGCATGACCCGCGCGCAGACCCTGCGTCGGGCCATCCTGCCGCAAGCGATGCGCACTGCGTTGCCGCCGCTGGGCAATAGTTTTATTTCGCTGGTCAAGGACACGGCGCTGGCCGCCACCATCCAGGTGCCGGAGCTGTTTCGCCAGGCGCAACTGGTGTCGGCGCGTACCTTTGAAATTTTCACCATGTATCTGTCCGCCGCCCTGATCTACTGGGTACTGGCGAGCATCCTGGCGCATTTCCAAAACCGTCTGGAAGACCGGGTCAACCGGCATGACCTGGAGTCTTGAAGCATGATCGTGGTTGAAAAACTGACCAAACAATTCAACGGTCAGGTGGTGCTCAACGGTATCGACCTTGAGGTCAAGGAAGGCGAAGTCGTCGCCATCATCGGCCCCAGCGGTTCCGGCAAGACCACCTTCCTGCGCTGCCTGAATTTCCTTGAGGAACCCACCAGCGGCCGTATCAAGGTGGGCGACATCCAGATCGACGGCAGCAAACCGCTCAACCAGCAGCAAGGCCTGGTGCGGCGCCTGCGTCAACACGTGGGTTTTGTGTTCCAGAACTTCAACCTGTTCCCCCATCGCACAGCGCTGGAAAACGTCATCGAAGGGCCCTGCGTGGTCAAGAAGATGCCGCGCGAAGATGCTGTTGCCCTCGGGCGCAAGCTGCTGACCAGGGTTGGCCTGGCGGGCAAGGAAGACGCCTACCCACGGCGCCTGTCCGGTGGCCAGCAACAGCGCGTGGCGATTGCCCGTGCGTTGGCCATGGAGCCGGAAGTGATTCTGTTCGACGAGCCAACCTCGGCCCTCGACCCGGAGCTGGTGGGTGAAGTGTTGGCGACCATCCGCAGCCTGGCTGAAGAGAATCGCACCATGGTCATCGTCACCCACGAAATGAGCTTTGCCCGAGACGTGGCCAACCGTGTGATCTTTTTCGACAAGGGCGTGATCGTGGAGCAAGGCGAAGCCAAGGCGTTGTTTGCCAACCCCAGGGAAGAACGCACCCGACAGTTCCTGAGCAAGTTTTTGGCTCACTGACGCGCGCCTGAATATGGAGAGGCAGATCGCTTCCTCTCCATCGTTTGTATTCCTACAGGAAGTCCGCGCGCACACCGGTAAAACACCCCCGCTCTCGCCCCTTAAAACACCCCGCCCAGTCAGACCCATCTGAATATCCCCAAACCCGCCGTTTAGCCTTTTGCCGCCATTGACGCTCCCTGGCCAACCCTCTTATCTAAGGCCCAGAGGATTGGATCCTATCCCGGCTACTCACTGAATCGTTCCTTTCAGCCCCCCTGCGCACCCGCGCCAAAGGGCTGGAACGATTGCTGCTGGCTGCATCAAGGAGATTACTTATGACGCGCATCGCACCCCCGGCACGGCTCATCGCCCCGACGCTGCCCCAGGCCCTTCGACACGGCATCAATGCCTTGGCAGCCACACAGCTGCTGGTGGATATCGCGCCCTACCCCGGCATGGATGAAGGCGACCTGATCGAACTGTTCTGGAACAACTGTTTTGCGGCCTCACGGCGGGTGACCGCGTGCAAGGTCGGCATGCCCACTCGCCTGCGGGTTCCGGAAAGTTTTGTGCAGGAGGGTGTCGCCCAGGTTCATTACCAGGTCATGCAGATCGGCCGCGCTCCGGCACGCTCGGCCATGGCGCACCTGCGCGTGAAAACTACGCCTCCGGGAGGCCTGCCCTGCGCACTCTACAGCGATGAAACCAGAACCTGGCCCCGGTCGGCCTGCCAGAAACCATTCGCCGCTATGGCGTCAACGCCAGCCAGGTACGGCGGGGGATCCCGCTGACCATCGAGCCTTATCTGAACATGACCACAGGCGACGCCATCACCCTGCGCTGGGGCGACGTGCGCCTGGACCTGCCGAAGATTCAGCCCAAGGCCGTCGGCCACGCGGTACAGGTGTGGGTGCCGTCGACGTTGATTGTCGAGGCCGGTGACGACAGCCGCCTGGAAGTGACCTACTGCATTCTGGACCGTGTCGGCAATAATTCGCGCTGGGCGCCAGCCCGCACGTTACGCATTGCCGCCTGCGCGCCAACCCGCCCGGCCGGCGCCGCGCCGGTCTATCAACCCCGCCCGCTCGGCTCACCCTGCGAACCTGGGTGACTGCCCTTCTATGCATATTCCCAAAAGTTAGTTTATTTAAATATTTAACACGCTTAGGGTATATGCACCGGACCACCGGACCTCTTTGATTTTTCTGTTTTCATTTCATTGAATGCGAGGTCGGTATGGTCAGAATTACCCCGGTGCGCAACGCCAGGGCATTACGTGCAGCCAAGGAGCGGCGCTGATGTCTAACTTGGCTCTAACACCCCCCCAACGAGATCTGGACGTGGCACCGCTGCTGTTGACGGCCGCCGTGCTGCGCAACGACGCCCAAGCGCTGAACGCCGCCCACGAGCTGGCCCAGGCCGCGCGCCTGCAAGCCGCCACGCGCGACCAGCAACGCAAGCTGCCATGGGCGCAGCTCGAACAGTTCACCCGCAGCGGGCTGGGCAGTATTTCCATTCCCCGCGAGTACGGCGGCCCGCAAGTGTCCTTCGTGACCCTGGCCGACGTGTTCGCGATCATCAGCGCGGCAGACCCGGCCCTGGGACAGATCCCGCAAAACCATTTCGGCATCCTGCACCTGTTGCAGGGCGCGGCCACCGAGCGCCAGAAAAAGCAGCTGTTCCAGAGCGTGCTCGACGGCTGGCGCATCGGTAACGGCGGCCCGGAGCGGGGCACCAGGAACACCCTGGAACTCAAGGCACGCATCACCGCCAAGGGCGACGGTTACGTGATCAGCGGCCAGAAGTTTTACTCCACCGGTGCGTTGTTTGCCCACTGGGTAGCGATCAAGGCGCTGAACGAC
This sequence comes from Pseudomonas sp. 2822-17, assembly GCF_002742485.1. Taxonomy (NCBI): domain Bacteria; kingdom Pseudomonadati; phylum Pseudomonadota; class Gammaproteobacteria; order Pseudomonadales; family Pseudomonadaceae; genus Pseudomonas; species Pseudomonas sp. 2822-17. Next base: position 127,972 of record NZ_LJRZ01000371.1, on the reverse strand, counting down.
GACGGCAAGCAAGTCATGGCATTCGTGCGCCGGGGCACCGAAGGGCTGCGCATCGTCGATGATTGGTCCGGCTTCGGCCAACGCACCACCGCCAGCGGCACCGTAGTGCTGGACCAGGTGCCGGTCGACGCCGAGCTGGTGGTCGACAACTGGCGCATCGGCGACAGCCCGAACATCCAGGGCGCCGTGTCGCAATTGATCCAGGCGGCCATCGACGCCGGCATCGCCCGTGGCGCCCTTGATGACACCATCGCTTTCGTTCGCGAACGCTCGCGCCCCTGGATCGACGCCAAGGTCGAACGCGCCAGCGATGACCTGTATGTGATCGCCGACATCGGCAGGCTGAAGATCGAACTGCACGCCGCCGAAGCGCTGCTGCGCAAGGCCGGCCAGGTGCTGGACCAGGTCAGCGCCGCGCCGATCACCGCGCAGTCCGCCGCACGCGCCTCAATCGCCGTGGCCGAGGCCAAAGTGTTGACCACCGAAGTGTCGCTGCTGGTCAGCGAGAAGCTCTTCGAACTGGCCGGCAGCCGCGCCACCCTCGCCGAGTTCAACCTCGACCGGCACTGGCGCAACGCGCGCGTGCACACGCTGCACGACCCGGTGCGCTGGAAGTATCACGCCATCGGCGCCTATCGCCTGAACGGCACGTTACCCGCTCGTCACTCCTGGATTTAACCGACCAGACCTCTGGAGAAATACGCATGACCCTTTCTCATCACGTCGCGGTGATCACCAGCGATGAACAAGCCCTTATTGTCGCCAGCGACCTGGCCGAAGACTTTCGCCGTGACAGCATCCTGCGCGACCGTGAGCGCCGCCTGCCCTTGCCCGAGCTGGACGTGTTCTCGCGCTCCGGCCTGTGGGGCATCAGCGTGCCCAAGGCGTACGGCGGCGCCGGTGTATCCAACGCCACCCTGGCCAAGGTCATCGCGCTGATCGCCCAGGCCGACGCCTCCCTGGGCCAGATCCCGCAGAACCACTTCTACGCCCTGGAAGTGCTGCGCGTGAACGGCAGCCCGGCGCAGCAACAACGCCTGTACGCCGAAGTCCTTGCCGGCCAACGCTTCGGAAACGCCCTGGCCGAACTTGGCACCAAGACCGCTCACGACCGCGTCACAAGCATCACCCGCGACGGCGACGGTTTTCGCATCACTGGCCGTAAGTTCTACTCAACCGGTGCGATTTACGCGCAACACATCCCGACGTCGGTGGTGGATGAGCACGGCGTGCAGCAACTGGCGTTTGTCCCGCGCGACAGCGAAGGCCTGAGTGTGATCGACGACTGGAGCGGCTTTGGCCAGCGCACCACCGGCAGCGGCTCGGTGGTGTTCGACAACGTGTGGGTCGCCGCCCAGGACGTAATCCCGTTCCAGAGCGCCTTCGAACGCCCGACAACGGTCGGCCCGCTGGCGCAGATCCTTCACGCCGCCATCGACACCGGCATCGCCCGCGCCGCCTTTGAGGACGCGCTGCACTTTGTGCGCACCAAGACCCGCCCGTGGATCGATTCCGGCAACGACAAAGCGACTGAAGACCCGTTGACGCTCAAGAGCTTCGGCCACTTGAGCGTCCGTCTCCATGCCGCCGAAGCACTGCTGGAACGCTCGGGCGAATACCTCGACCGCGCCCAGGCCGACACCACTGCCGATACCGTCGCCGCCGCCTCGATTGCGGTGGCCGAAGTGCGCGCCTTGAGCACCGAAATTTCCCTCGCCGCCGGCAGCACGCTGTTCGAACTCGCCGGCAGCCAGGCGACCCTGGCCGAACACGGCCTCGACCGCCACTGGCGCAACGCACGGGTGCACACCCTGCACGACCCGGTGCGCTGGAAGTATCACGCGGTGGGCAATTACTACCTCAACGATGAAAACCCGCCACTGCGGGGGACCATTTGATGGCAAAGAAAAAAATCCTGCTCAATGCCTTCAACATGAACTGCATCGGGCACATCAACCACGGTCTGTGGACCCATCCACGGGATACGTCCACCCAGTACAAGACCATCGAGTACTGGACTGAGTTGGCGCAAACCCTGGAGCGCGGGCTGTTCGACGGTTTGTTTATCGCCGATATCGTCGGCGTGTACGACGTCTACCAACACTCCATCGACGTACCGCTCAAGGAGTCGATCCAACTGCCGGTCAACGACCCGTTGCTGCTGGTCTCGGCGATGGCGGCCGTCACCAGAAACCTGGGCTTCGGCCTCACCGCCAACCTGACGTATGAGCCGCCGTATCTGTTTGCCCGACGCATGTCCACACTCGATCACCTGAGCCGTGGCCGGGTAGGCTGGAACATTGTCACCGGCTACCTCGACAGCGCCGCCAAGGCCATGGGCCTTACCGAGCAGGTCGAGCACGACCGCCGCTACGACCAGGCCGATGAGTACCTGGAGGTGCTGTACAAACTTTGGGAAGGCAGCTGGGAAGACGACGCGGTGATCAACGACCCGGCGCAACGGATCTACGCGCAGCCGGGCAAGGTGCACAAGGTCGAGCACCACGGCGAGTTCTATCAGGTTGAGGGTTATCACCTGTGCGAACCGTCGCCACAGCGCACGCCGGTGTTGTTCCAGGCTGGCAGTTCGGACCGTGGCTTGCTGTTCGCCGGGCGCCATGCCGAGTGCGTGTTTATCAGCGGGCAGAACAAAGCGTCGACCAAAGCCCAGGTCGACAAGGTGCGCGCCAGCGCAGTCGGGGCCGGACGCAATCCGGATGACATCAAGGTGTTCATGGGCCTCAACGTGATCGTTGGCGCTACCGAAGAGCAGGCCTGGGCCAAGCACGCCGAATACCTGAGCTACGCCAGCGCAGAGGCCGGCGTGGCGCACTTCTCGGCGTCCACCGCGATTGATTTTGCCGAGTACGAACTGGACGAACCGATCCAGTACGTGAAGAGCAATGCCATCCAGTCAGCCACCAAAAACCTGCAGAACAACGACTGGACCCGGCGCAAATTGCTGGAGCAGCACGCCTTGGGCGGGCGCTACATCACCTTGGTGGGTTCGCCGGAGCAGGTGGCGGATGAGCTGGAATCCTGGATCAGCGAAACCGGGTTGGATGGGTTCAACCTGACGCGGATTGTGACGCCGGAGAGCTATGTGGACTTTATCGATCTGGTCGTGCCGGAGTTGCAGCGAAGGGGCTCGTACAAGACCGCTTATGAGACCGGAACGCTGCGCGAAAAAGTCTTCCACACCAGTGCTCGCCTACCCGAACAACACACCGGATCAACCTACCGCCACTGAACAAAAAAATGTGAGAGGGGCAAGCCCCCTCCCACATTGGATCTGCACTGTTTGCACTAATAACTTATGACTGGAAATAAACCATGAAAAAAATACTGCTCTCCCACCCAGTCAAAGCACTGGCCCTGGCCCTCGGGTTGTTCAGCTCGGCGGTGTTCGCCGCCGATGCGCCGCTCAAAGTCGGCACCACTGCCGCCTTCGCGATTCCCCTGGAAGCCGCCGTCGCCGAAGCCGGCAAGCAGGGCCTCAACGTCGAGCTGGTGGAATTCACCGACTGGATCGCACCCAACGTCAGCCTGGCCGCCGGCGATATCGACGTGAACTACTTCCAGCACATCCCCTTTCTGGAAAACGCCAAGGCCGCCGCCGGGTTTGACCTGGTGCCCTACGCGCCGGGCATCATCAACAACGTCGGGCTGTATTCGAAGAAGTACAAAAGCTTCAACGAACTGCCCGAAGGCGTCAGCGTGGCCATCGCCAACGACCCGATCAACAGCGGTCGCGGCCTGCAACTGCTGGCCAAGGCCGGGCTGATCACGCTCAAGCCGGGCGTAGGCTATAAGGCCACCGAAGAAGACATCGTCGCCAATCCAAAGAAAATCAAAATCCTGCAAGTCGAGGCCGTGCAACTGGTGCGCGCCTATGACGACGCCGACCTGGTGCAGGGCTATCCGGCCTATATCCGCCTGTCCAAGACCTTCGATGCTGAATCGGCGCTGCTGTTTGACGGCCTCGACCACCCGGAATACGTGATCCAGTTCGTGATCCAACCGAAAAGCAAAACTGACCCGCGCGTGATCAAGTTCGTCGACATCTACCAGCACTCGCCGGTGGTGCGCGCGGCCCTGGATAAATCCCTGGGCAAGCTCTACCAAGTGGGCTGGGAAGCTAAAAAATGACCGCCGCCAACACCCAACTGCGCGACCTGGGCACACCGCCCAGGGACGCCGAGCAGACTGAACTGCATCCGGACCTGAACCGCGCCCATGTGCGTTTTATCAACCTGGGCAAGACCTACGACGGCACGGTGCATGCCTTGCAAGCCATCGACCTGGCGATCCAGCGCGGTGAAGTGTTCGGCATCATCGGCCGCAGCGGCGCGGGTAAATCCTCGTTGATCCGCACCATCAACCGCCTGGAACAACCGAGCAGCGGGCGCGTACTGATCGATCAGGTGGACATCGGCGACTTCGACGAAGACCGCCTGGTGGCGCTGCGTCGGCGTATCGGCATGATCTTCCAGCACTTCAACCTGATGTCGGCCAAGACCGTGTGGCAGAACGTCGAGCTGCCGCTCAAAGTCGCCGGCGTGCCCAAGCCCCAGCGTGAGCAGAAGGTGCGCGAACTGCTGGAGCTGGTGGGTTTGCAGGACAAGCACAAGGCCTACCCGGCGCAGCTGTCCGGCGGGCAGAAACAGCGCGTGGGCATCGCCCGTTCACTGGTGCACGACCCGCAAATTTTGCTGTGCGACGAAGCCACCTCGGCGCTGGACCCGGAGACCACGCAATCGATCCTCGGCCTGCTGCGCGAAATCAACCAGCGCCTGGGCCTGACCATCGTATTGATCACCCACGAAATGGCGGTGATCCGCGACATCTGCGACCGCGTGGTGGTGCTGGAACACGGGCGTATCGTCGAGCAAGGCCCGGTGTGGGAAGTGTTTGGCAACCCTCGGCATGAGGTCAGCAAAACCCTGCTGGCGCCGTTGCAACACGGGCTGCCGGAAGAACTGCAAAGCCGTTTGCAGAGCACGCCTTCGTCCACGGACGCCGCCGTGGTGCTGCGCTTGCAGTTCACCGGCAGTGCCAGCGATGAACCGGACCTGGCGGCGCTGTTCAGCGCCCTCGGCGGGCGCGTGCGCTTGTTGCAAGGCGGCGTGGAACGCATCCAGGGCCATGCCTTGGGGCAATTGCTGCTGGCGGTAAATGGCTCCCCCCACAGCGCCGAAGAACTGCGCAACCGCGCCGCGAATTGGGCACAACAGGTGGAGGTGCTGGGCTATGTGGTTTGATCGTTTATTGCAGGGCGCCATCGACACCTTGTTGATGGTCGGCGTGTCGTCGCTGATCGCGTTGCTGGTGGGGATTCCACTGGCGGTGTTTCTGGTGACCAGCGACAAGGGCGGCATCTACCAGGCGCCGGCGCTGAACCGCGTGCTCGGGGCCTTCGTCAATCTGTTCCGCTCGATTCCGTTTTTGATTCTGATGGTGGCCTTGATCCCGTTCACCCGGCTGATCGTCGGTACTACCTACGGCGTATGGGCCGCCGTTGTGCCGCTGACCATCGCTGCCACGCCGTTCTTTGCGCGGATCGCCGAGGTGAGCCTGCGCGAGGTCGACCACGGTCTGATCGAAGCCGCACAAGCCATGGGCTGCCGTCGCTGGCACATCATCTGGCACGTGCTGTTGCCGGAAGCGCTGCCGGGAATTGTCGGCGGATTTACGATTACGCTGGTGACCATGATCAACTCGTCCGCCATGGCCGGCGCGATTGGTGCAGGCGGCTTGGGCGACATTGCCTACCGCTACGGCTATCAGCGTTTTGACACGCAGATCATGCTCACCGTGATTGTGCTGCTGGTGGTGCTGGTGGCGGTGATTCAACTGGGCGGCGATCGCCTGGCGCGGGTGCTGAACAAGAGGTGAGGTATAGTCGGGCCATCTCAGCGCCCGGTATTCCCCGTCATGACCCTCAAGCCCGACGACCTCAACCAGATCACCTCAACTACCCTCGGCCACTACAACAAAGTGGCCGAGGACTTCCGTGAAGGCACCCGCGACCACGATGTCAGCCAGAACATCGACGCGCTGCTGCGGCATATCCAAGGCGCGGCGCCGTTCACCGTGCTGGATTTCGGCTGCGGGCCGGGGCGGGATTTGCAGACCTTTACCCGCATGGGCCACATCGCCGTCGGGCTGGACGGCTCGGAGCGGTTTGCGCAGATGGCGCGTGAAGACAGCGGCTGCGAGGTGTTGCAGCAGGATTTTCTCAAGCTGGATTTACCCAATGAGCGCTTCGACGGGATCTTTGCCAATGCAGTGCTGTTTCATATCCCCAAGCAGGAACTGCCGCGTGTGCTCAAGCAGTTGCATGGCGCATTGAAGCCTGGGGGCGTGCTGTTCAGCTCAAATCCACGGGGTGAGAACCAGGAAGGCTGGAACGGGCCGCGGTATGGGTCGTATCACGACTTGGCGGCGTGGCAAGAGTTGCTGACGACGGCGGGGTTTGTGGAGTTGGAGCACTACTATCGGCCCGCCGGATTACCGCGCGAACAGCAGCCGTGGCTGGCCAGCGTATGGCAAAAACCGTAGAAGCAACACATTTCCAAATGTGGGAGGGGGCAAGCCCCCTCCCACATTTTGACCGCACTCCGCCCGTTAAACGCGTTCCTCCTGCTTGGGCTCGCGGATCTTGTACCAGGCCACATACAGCGCCGGTAAAAACAGCAGCGTCAGCAAGGTGGCGATGATAATCCCGCCAATCATCGCGTACGCCATCGGCCCCCAGAACACCTCACGCGCAATCGGGATCATGCCCAGGCTGGCCGCTGCGGCCGTGAGCAAAATCGGGCGACGCCGGTGCTCGGTGGCTTCCACCACCGCATCCCACGGCGTGTAGCCGGCCACTTCGTATTCGTGGATCTGCGTCACCAGGATCACCGAGTTGCGAATGATGATGCCGATCAGCGCCAAGATGCCCAGGATCGCCACAAAGCCCATGGGCGTACCCGTGGGGATCAACGCCAGCACCACGCCGATCAGGCCCAACGGCGCCACGCTGGCCACCAGGAACATCTTCTGCACGCTGTGCAGCTGGATCATCAGGAAGGTCGCCATCAGGAACAGCATCAACGGCACCACGCTGGCGATCGGGCCTTGGGCCTTGCCGCTTTCTTCCACGGTACCGCCCGTGGCGACCTTGTAACCCACCGGCAAACCGGCGCTGAATTTATCGATCTCGGGCTTGAGCTGCTTGACCAGATCCGTCGGCTGCATCTGGTCACGCACCGAGGCCTTGATGGTGATGGTCGGCTTGCGGTCGCGACGCCACACCAGCGGCTGCTCCAGTTCGTAACGCACGGTGGCGAACGCCAGCAGCGGGATCGAGGTGCCGTTGGGCGTGACGATCTGCAGGTTCTGCAAGGTTTCCGGGGTGCCGCGTTCGGCGTCTTCAGCACGGCCGACCACGTTGATCAGGTAGATATCGTCGTGCACCTGGGTCACCGACGCGCCGCTGACCACGCTGTTCATCAGTTGGGCCACGTCTTCCGACGACAGCCCCAGTTGCCTTGCCTTGTCCTGGGCGATGTCGATGCGCAGCACTTTGCCGGGCTCGTTCCAGTCGTAGATGATCTCGCCCAAATGGGTGTTTTTATCCAGCAGCGTCGCCAGTTCGATGGCGTGCTTGCGCACCTGGTCGGTGTCTTTGCCGGATACGCGATACTGGATCGGACGCCCCACCGGCGGGCCCATTTCCAGGGGCTGCACAAAGCTGCCGATGCCGACAAAGTCATCACGCAGGCGTTTTTGCAGGCGCGCAATCAGCTCGCCGCGTTCTTCCAGGCCTTTGCTGACGATCACCAACTGCGCGTAGTACGGGTTTTCCAACTGCTGGTCGAGGGGCAGATAGAACCGAATCGCGCCCTGGCCGATATAGGTGCTCCAGCGTGCGATGTCGGGGTCGTCCTTGATGATCGCTTCCAGGCGGTCAACGGCCTTGCGCGTCTCGTTGATCGAGGCGTTTTGCGGCAGGTTGAGGTCGACGAGGATTTCCGGACGGTCCGACGACGGGAAAAACTGGTTCTGTACGAACTGCATCGAGAACACCGAAGCGACGAACAAGCCCACGGTAATGCCGATGGCCCACCAGCGGTTGCGCATGGCCCAGAGCATGCCGCCGTTGAAGGCGCGCCCGATGCGCCCAGGCTCGGCGTCGTGGGGTTTGACCTTGGCGCTGAGGATATGCACACCGATCACCGGCGCAAACAGCACCGCCACAACCCACGACACCAGCATCGCCACGGCAATCACCGCAAACAGGGTGAAGGTGTACTCGCCAGCCGAACTGGCGTTGAGGCCAATCGGCACGAAACCGGCGACGGTCACCAAGGTACCGGTGAGCATCGGGAACGCCGTCGAGGTATAGGCGTAGGTCGCGGCCTGCTCCTTGGTTTCGCCCTTTTCCAGGCGCGTGATCATCATCTCCACGGTGATCATCGCATCGTCCACCAACAGGCCGAGGGCGATGATCAACGCGCCCAGCGACACCCGCTGCATGGTGATGCCGCTGTATTCCATGAACACGAACACCAGCGCCAAGACCAGCGGAATCGAACACGCCACCACCAACCCGGCGCGCATGCCGAGGCTGATAAAGCTCACCACCAGCACAATAATCACGGCTTCAAACAACGCGCTGGTAAAGCCGCCGACGGCCTCTTCCACCACTTCGGCCTGGTCGGAGACTTTGTGCACCCCGACGCCCACCGGCAGGTCGGCGGTCAGTTCGTCCATGCGGGTGTGCAGGGCCTTGCCGAACGACTGGATATTGCCGCCCTTCTGCATGGCGATGGCCAGGCCAATCGCCGGTTTGCCGTTGAACCGGAACATCGGCCGCGCCGGGTCGACGTAGCCGCGGCTGATCTCGGCGATGTCCGCCAGGCGATAGAAACGGTCATTGAGCCGCAGATTGACGTTGGCCAGGTCCTTTTCCGAGGCGAACTGCCCCGACGTGCGCACCGAAATCCGCTCCGGCCCGGCCTCGATCACGCCCGCCGGGGTCACGGCGTTCTGCGATTGCAGGCTCTGCACCACCTGGCGCTGGTCAACGCCCAGGGCGGCCAGTTTGCGCGTGGAGAAATTCAGGTAAATCACTTCGTCCTGCTGGCCGATCATCTCGACCTTGCCCAGCCCCGGCACCGAACGGATCTCGGCGCGCACCTGCTCCACATAGTCGCGTAACTGGCGCATGGACAGGCCGTCGCCGGTAAAGGCGTAGACCGAGCCGAATACATCTCCGAACTCGTCGTTGAATGACGGCCCCTGCAAACCCTGAGGGAAGGTGCCGCGAATGTCGTCGATCTTCTTGCGCACCTGGTACCAGATTTCCGGGATGGCCTTGGCGCTGGTGGTGTCCTTGAGAAATACAAACACCGTGGACTCGCCCGGCCGCGTGTAGCTTTTCACGTAGTCGAGGGAGTCGAGTTCTTCGAGTTTTTTCTCGATGCGGTCGGTGACCTGCTTGAGGGTTTCTTCCTGGGTCGCGCCTGGCCAGCGGGTCTGGATCACCATGGTCTTGATGGTGAACGAAGGGTCTTCCTCGCGGCCCAGGTTCATGTACGAGAACACGCCCATCAACAGCGCGACGAACATCAGGTACCACACGAAGGACTGATGCTTGAGGGCCCAGTCGGATAAGTTGAAGCTCCCTTTCATCGCGGGCTGTCCTCGTCGATTTTGACTTTTTGCCCGGGCTTCAGGCTGTTCACGCCAGCGGTGACGACACGTTCGCCGGGTTTGACGCCGCCGTTGAGCACCGCGCTGTGGCTGTCCCGGCTGACGACACTGACATCACGCGGTTGCACGGTCTGGCTTTGGGTGTCGAGGATCCAGAGGCGGGTCTTGCCGTCGACGTCTTGCAGGGCGCTGAGGGGCAATTCCAGGCGCGGCGCGATGGCCGTGCTCAAGGTCACGCTGATGGCGGTGCCCAGGCGGAATGCGGCAGGCGTATCGCTCAGGGTCAGCCGGGCGCGACGGGTGCGGGTGGCGCTTTGGGCCTGGGGTTCGATCTCGCGCACGATGGCGGTGGTGTTGACGCTGGGGTCCAACTGGCTGGCGACCAGGAACACCACGTCAGGTGGCAGGCGCTCGGCGAGGCCGGCTGGCAGGTCGATGACCGCTTCCTTGATGTCCGGGCGCGCCAGGGTCACCACTTGCTGGCCGGCGCTGACCACCTGGCCAGCCTCGGCGTTCCAGGCGGTGACGATGCCCGCGTGGTCGGTGCGCAACTCGGCGTAGTTGAGCTGGTCCTTGGCCTGGTTGACCGAAGCCTTGGCTTGGTCGAGTGAGGCCTGGGTGGTTTTCAGGTCGGTCTGGGCGATATCCAGTTGCGCCTGGGCGCCGACGCCACGGTTGAACAATTCCTGCTGGCGACGAGCGTTGGCCTGGGCGTTGATGAATTGCGCCTGGACGCGAGCGAGGTCGCCTTGGGCGGCGCGCAATTGGTTTTGCTGATCCGTGGGGTCGAGCACAGCGAGCAAGGCGCCCTTCTCCACTTCAGCCCCCACATCCACGGCGCGGCGGGCAATACGTCCCGGAACGCGAAAGCCCAGATTGCTTTCATAGCGCGCCTGGATGGTGCCGGCGAAGCGACCGAGGGTTTCCTGGTCTTCGGCCTTCACTTCCATGGACAGCACCGGGCGCACGGGCTCGGGCGGCGCCTCTTCCTTGGAGCAGGCCGCCAGCAGCAGGCTGGCGGCGAGGGCTAGCGTCAGGCGCTTCATGGCTGGGCTCCCTGCTGGGCAATCTCGACCAGCATGCCGGGGTGCAGCAATTGCCCACCGGCTACCACGACTTTTTCACCGCCTGTAAGGCCATCGCCGATGATGACCTTGCCGGTGAGGTAACGGGCCACCGTGACCTTGTGCAGTTGCGCCTTGCCGTCGCCATCAATCAGCCACACCGCGGGTTCACTCAAGTCTTTGGTCAATGCCGACCACGGCAGCTCTACGCTCCGCTTGGCCTGCCCATTGGCGGTGGCGCTGACCACCGAACCGAGCTGCATGCCTTTGGGCAGCGATTGCAGCGCAATCTTCACCTGTACCGTGCCGGTGTTGGCCGCCACGGCAGGCGTGACTTCACGGACTTTGCCCTGGGCCTTGATACTCGGGTTATCCAACAGGCTGACGGTGATCGGCGCATCGGGCGGCGGTTCCACCAGCAGGGATTCGTAAACGTTGAACACCGCATCACGCTCGCCGTCGCTGGCCAGGCTGAAAATTGGCACAGTGGCCTGCACCACCTGGCCGACTTCCGCTTGGCGAGCGGTGATCACACCGGGCGTTTCAGCGATCAGCGAGGTGTAGCCCAGTTGCTCGCGGGCATTGGCCAGTTGAGCCTGGGCAGCGGCCAGGGCGCTTTGGCTGCTGCGCAGCGCGGCCTGGGCGGCATCGTATTCGCTGCGGCTGGTGTAGCCCTTTGGCAGCAGTTTTTCCTGGCGCACAAAGGCTGCCGCCGTCTGCTTGACCCGCGCCTGCTCCGCCACGACCTGGGCCTGGGCGGAATCGACGCTGGTCTGCAAATCCTTGGGATCGAGCTTGGCCAGCACTTGCCGGGCGGTCACGCGGTCACCCACATCCACCATGCGCTGGATGATCTTGCCGCCGACGCGAAAGGACAGGTCGGTTTGCACACGGGCCTGGATATCCCCGGTCAGTGTGACCGCCGCGGCAAAATCCGCCGACTGCACGGTTTGCACAAAGACCCGGGAATGCTGCTTGGGTTCGGCCTTTTCCTGGCCGCAAGCGCTCAGCAACACCACTAAACCCAGGCCGACAATACAAGTGGAAATACGACCGCCCATGCAGACTCCTTGTGCGCGATGCGATGTGCCAGTGTGTATGCGACTGTGAGCTTAGTTCAGGGTTCCTTATCTGCATGGGCCAGCACGTTTTGAGGTGATTCACTGGCCTCATCGGGGCAAGTCGAATCGTCGCATCGCCCCTCCCAAAATGGGTTGGTTTCACAGATTCTGATGTGTGAATACAGTCAAATGTGGGAGGGGGCTTGCCCCCGATGCGGCCAGTAGCATCAATGAAGAATCAGCCCTGCCACTTCCCGCCTTCAACAATCACGCTCTCCGGCTTGGTCTCATCGCTCAGTTCTTTACGCACATATTGGTCATACAGCTTGAGCAAAAACTTCTCTTCACCCAGCTTGGCCAACTCGGCGTTCACCCAGTCGCGCAGTTCGATGTTGCCCTTCTTCACCGCCGGCGCAATCGGCGCTTCATCACCTAACTTCTCTTCCAGCACACGATAGCCAGGGTTCTGCTTGGCCCAGCTGAACAGCACCAGGTTGTCTTGGGCGTAGGCATCGCCACGGCCAGCCGACAGTGCTTGCAGCGACTCGGAGTTTTTCTCGAACTTGAGCAGTTTCCAGTCCGGGTGGTTTTTGGTCAGCCAGATATCGGCGGTGGTGCCAGTGGTGACGATGGTGGTGCGGGTGGCTAGGTCATCCAGGCTTTTGACCGCGCTGTCGTTAGGCACCAGGGCCTGTACCGCGACTTTCAGGTTGGGGTTGGTGAAGTCCACTGCTTCCTTGCGTTCCGGCGTCACGGTCATGTTGGCGAGGATCAAATCGACCTTGTCGCTTTGCAGGAACGGAATGCGGCTGGCCGGTTCCACGGCGACGAATTCGACTTTGTTCTCATCGCCCAGCAGGTCCTTGGCGAATTGACGGCCGATGTCGGTATCGAAGCCAACGTAACGGCCCGCTTCATTCACAAAGCCAAACGGTGGTTTGTCGGTAAAGACCCCAACGATCAGCTTGTCCCGCGCCTTGATTTTGTCGATGTAGCTGACGGCCGCAGGTTTTACCGGCTCTTCGGCCTTTTTATCGCAGCCGGCCAGCAAGGCGACGGCCAACAGTGGCAACAGTAGTTTTTTCATATCAGTTCCAGTTCCTTGGTTTTCTTGGGCAGTGTTGAAACAAAGGAGAACTTCTCCAGGAACTGCTGCGCGCGTGCGGTTTGCGGGTTCGTAAAGAATGCCTCGGGGGTGTTGTGTTCGAGGATGCGACCGGCCTCCATAAACACCACGCGGTCGGCGACGGCGCGGGCGAAGGCCATTTCATGGGTGACGATCAGCAGGGTCATGCCATCGCGGGCCAGCCCCTGGATCACTTCCAGCACTTCCTTGACCATTTCCGGGTCAAGGGCGGCGGTGACTTCGTCAAACAGCATGACCTGCGGGTTCATGCACAGCGAACGGACGATGGCGATACGTTGCTGCTGGCCACCGGAGAGCTGGCGCGGGAAGGCATCGCGCTTGTCGGCCAGACCGACACGTTCCAACAGCTTTTCGGCCTGCTCGCGGGCTTCGCGGGGGTCGCGTTTTTGCACTTTGAGCGGGCCGAGCAGGATGTTGTCGAGCACGCTCATGTGCGGGAACAAGTGGTAGCTCTGGAACACCATGCCGATGTCCTGGCGCACCTGGCGCCAGTCGGTGTTTTTGCCCAGCAGCTCGCGACCTGCAAACCGCAGACTGCCGCTGTGGGCCACTTCCAGCCCATTGAGGCAACGCAGCAAGGTGCTTTTGCCGCAGCCGCTGGGGCCGAGGATCACCACCACTTCGCCGCGTTGCACACTCAGGTCGATGCCCTTGAGCACCTGCGTCTCGCCGAAAAATTTGTTGAAACCCTGAAACTCGATCAATGCGCTCATGCTTGGGCCCAGCGCCGTTCCAGCACCTTGGAGGCGGCCGACAACGGGTAGCAGATAAAGAAGAAAAACAGGAACAGCACGCCGTAGATCAGGACCGACTCGTAGGTGCGTTCGATGATTTGCTGACCGACCTTGATCACGTCCACCACACCGATCAGCACCGCCAGGGAGCTGGTCTTGATGATGCGCGTGTAGACGTTGATGGTCGGCGGGGTCATGCGCTTGAGGGCCTGGGGCAGCAGCACGTAGCCGTACAGCTGCGGGTCCGACAGGCCAATCGACAAGCCCGCTTCTCGCTGGCCACGGGGCAGCGAATGCAAGGCGCCGCGCACCACCTCGCCCACCTCGCTGGCGCCCCACAGCGACAGCACCAGCACCGCGCACCAGAAGCTCGGGATGCTCAAGCCGAAGAAAATCGGCAGGCCAAAAAACAGCAAGTACAGCCATACCAGCACCGGGATCGCCCGGAACAACTCCAGGTACACCCGCAGCACTGCGTTGATCACCTTGTTATTCAACGTGCGCAGCACGCCATACAACACGCCGCCGATGGTGCTGAAGGCAATGCTCAAAAACGAGATCGACAGGGTTTGTGCAGCGCCCTTGCCCAATTGCGGCAACGACACCCACAACAACTCAAGACCCGAACTGGCCATGCTGGAGCCTCCTTTCCAGGCGGCTGAGCAACAGCGACAGCGGCAAAAACAACAGCACGCAAATCAGCGTCAGCACGGCGAGCATTTCGTAGGTCTTGTAGTAAAGGGCGATGTAGCTCTTGGTGGTGTAGAGAATCTCCGGCACCGCCACGGCGGAGACCACGGTGGTCTCCTTGAGCAGGAAGATGAAATTGGCGAACAGCGCCGGCAGGCTGAGGATGCCGGCCTGGGGCAGGATCACATGGCGCAGCAACTGCCAGTCAGACAGGCCGATGGACTTGCCCGACTCGATCTGCGCCAGCGGCACCGCTTCCACACCGGCACGCAGCACCTCGGTGAGGTAGGCGCCGCCCAGGAACGTCATGGTGATGATCGCCGCCCAGAACCCGGAGATATTGAAGCCCAGTGCCGGCAGCGCGAAGTAAACAAAAAACAGTTGGATCAGCAGCGGCGTGTTACGCGCCAGCTCCACGTACAGCGCCACCAGGCGCGACAGGTAGGGCGTGCGAAACACCAGCAGCGCGGCGTTGATCAGTGCCACCAGCAGCGAGGTGGCAATGGCAATCAGGCCGACTTGCAGCGTCACCCCCACGGCTTTCAGAAACGCCGGGAGCGTGCTGAGGATAAAAGCGAAATCGAAGGTCATTTCCAGTCCATGACGCCGCAAGGGTAATCAGCGAGCGCAATCCGATCCGGCGTGGGTAACGCCGGGTAGCGCGAACTTTAAAGGTATAAAAAAGAAAATTTAAATATCCAAATAGCATATTGATATCACCCAAAAAGATAACCCCCGGATTCGCGGGTTTGACGGGTGACAGCTATGGTTGGAGGGTCTGAGATTCGAGGGATCGAACCATGCCGGAAGTGAAACCGATGGATCCGCAGGAGTTGGTGAAGTGGTTGATGGCGTTGCGCAGGGCGATCAATCGTCAAGCTGTAAAAAAACAACAGCCTCACCGTGGTGAGGCTTTTTTTCATCGGCTCAACCTTTGGTGGATGGCCGCCGATCAGCACCTCCCGCCATGGCTTTGGTGGCGCTGTTTTGCTGTTCTTCGGTCTCAAAGTTGACGTAGTTGTCCGGGAACTTGAAGTGGGAATCCACCAGGCCCCAGTACTCTTTGTTCTGTGGCTTTGCCATGTCCCAGATACGTTCAGCGGAGGAGACGGCGTCGCTACGGATCAGCTCCGGTCGCCCTTTGGCTTCTTGTATCACCCTGTCAACATGCCCACGTAGTGCGTTGGGCCCGGTGGTTTCGATCGTGCTTTTATTCGGACGGCTGAAGTAACGGTCTCCAGCGTACTCATTGCCTTTCATCGAACGGTATTTGTCCCCGATGTCATCAATCAGGCTCTTCAGCATCGCGCTCTGGGGGTGGCTGGAGAACAGTGCGTTGGCAAAATAGGGGGTGGCGTTGCCACTTGCCTCACTCTTGCCAGCAGCCATGCCGACCAGCATCAGGTCTGGGTGGGCATTTAAGGCGCCATCAAGCGGGCGCACGCTTTCCAGGTCAATATCCGTGTAGGTGCCGCCATAGTGATTGACGATTTCATATCGGGCGACGTCGGAAGCTGCGGCGTAACCGCCGTTGCGGCCCATGATTTCATGCTGATACACGTCCTTGTTTTGCAGGCGTATGTCGGCAGGATTGCTCAAGTCACGTATCTGCACGTTCTTCAGATCGCTGAAACGCTCCCGTAAAGCCGCCAGGGTCTTCGTGTCACGGGGAGGGTTACTGGCGTAGCGGTCCCAAGACTTTGTCGTCTGGTCGAGAATGATGGCTTCTGCTTGATGAAACTTGTCGTCGGTGCGTGACGCGTGACGTTCAAAAGCACTGAGCACTTGAGAGGCGTTTTGGGGCGTAACTTTTCCACCCTCAGGCAGCAATGCTTCCTTCAACGCTTTGTTACCTGAAGACAAAAGCTCTTTATTAAGCTCTGCAATAACTTGTTTCTGCTCGATTTGATTGCGAGGCAATTGCAGCGGGTTGTTAATTGCTGTCTTAAGTTGACTGAACAACCCTCGAACAGGTCTTTCTGACTGGTAGTTTGGGTAAACACTTTCGGCTTTTGCCTGAGCTGATTTATTAGTTGCGTAAGCATCAAACTGAGTAGAGTCAACCCATAACATTATTTTATGATTCGGGTTCATGGAGGCCCACTGGCGTAAATAACTATCCTGATTCGAACCCGGTTTGGAACCCACCCAGACCATGTGGATATTATTGGGGACTGGCTTGAACTGATCTTCGGGGTATTTTGCTTCAAATCCTGCAGCAGATGACAAATGAGTAGCGTCATTCGCATGACCAGCCAGAGGGATTCGTACATCGTATGGAGAAATGGATTTCATCATAATGACATTGACTTCCAAAAGTTGGTAGAACTCACGGGCGCCTCCATGCGATCACTCTTACAACGCGCGCAAGTTTGGTCCTACTAAACCAACTAATCAAACCGTAAAATGTAAGGCAATTTAAAAACACACCCAGACACAATCCATCAAGCCAGCCAATGAACTAAACGGCGAACCTCGACCAATAACTTACTTAACGCCTTTAATTTTATTTCTCTTTTTTATCAAAAACCCGGAATAAAAAAACGCCGACGCGATGCAAGCCGTCGGCGTTAAAACCTTGAAGGAGGTTTGGGTTACATCAGAACGCCGGCACGACCGCGCCGCTGTACTTCTTCTCGATGAAAGCTTTGACTTCCGGGCTGGTCAGGGCCTTGGACAGTTTCTGGATTGCATCGCTGTCCTTGTTGTCCGGGCGAGCCACAAGGTAGTTCACGTAAGGCGAGTCGGAGCTTTCCAGGATCAGTGCGTCCTTGGCCGGGTTCAGCTTGGCTTCCAGGGCGTAGTTGGTGTTGATCAACGCCAGGTCAACCTGGTCCAGTACGCGTGGCAGCAGGGCCGATTCCAATTCTTTGAATTTCAGGTGTTTCGGGTTGCTGGCAATGTCTTTGGGCGTGGCCAGAGCGTTGGTCGGGTCTTTCAGGGTGATCACGCCGTTCTTTTGCAGCAGCAACAGGGCGCGGCCGCTGTTGGAGCCTTCGTTCGGGATGGCAACCGTGGCGCCATCTTTCAGGTCTTCAATTTTCTTGATCTTTTTCGAGTAACCACCGAAAGGTTCAACGTGCACGCCGACCACGGTGACCAGGTTGGTGCCCTTGCCCTTGTTGAAGTTTTCCAGGTACGGCAGGGTCTGGAAGTAGTTCGCATCCAGGCGTTTCTCAGCGACTTGCACGTTCGGCTGCACGTAGTCGGTGAACACTTTGATTTCCAGGTCCACGCCTTCCTTTTTCAGGGTTGGCTTGATCAGCTCCAGGATCTCGGCGTGCGGGATCGGGGTGGCGGCCACCACCAGTTTCTCGTTGGCCTGGGCGAAGCCGGCAGTCAGGGCAGCCGCCAGAGCGGTAAACAACAGAACCTTTTTCATGCAGTGTCCTTATCGGAATTCCGGGGCGTCGGTGACGACCGTTGTTATGTGGTGTGCCAGCGAAGTGCTATCGCGGCGTGAAACGGACAATACCTAGTTTTTTTATTCCCGAACAATATCTTTTATTCACGTTGATATTCCATTTTGCTCATGTAGGAATTTTCGCAATGATTCCTGCTCGGCAGGACTGGCGCTGTTGAAAATCCGCTGCAGTTGCTCCAACGGTGAGCCCGCCGCCGGCAGGTTCAAATGCTCGGGCAAAATCTCGTCGCCGCTGCTGACCAGCAGGGCAAAGTGAATGACGTTCTCAAGTTCCCGGGTATTGCCCGGCCAGCTGTGGTGTTCGAGGACGCGCTGGGCCGCATCGCTGATCAGCGGCACTGGCAGGTCCAGGCGCTGGCTGTAGATGCCGAGGAAGTACTCGGCCAATGAAAGGATGTCGCCGACCCGCTCGCGCAGCGCCGGCAAGTCGAGTCGGCCTTCGCTCAAGTAATGGAACAGCCGCTCATGAAACTTGCCCGCCGCCACGGCCTGGGCCAGGTCGATACTGGTGGCGGCCACCAGGCGCACGTCCACCGGGCTCGGCTGATGGGCGCCGACGCGGGTGACTTCGTGGTTTTCCAGGGCAGCGAGCAATTTGACCTGGATCGGCAGCGGCAAGTCGCCGATCTCATCCAGATACAAGGTGCCGCCATTGGCCGAACCAAACCAACCGGCCCGGCTGCTGGCGGCTCCACTGTGGGCGCCGGCGGCGTAGCCGAACAACTCGGCATCGGCGTAAGTCGGGCTGATCGCGCCGCAGTTGACCGAGACAAACAGCCCGGTGCGATCACTGCCACGGTGGATATGCCGCGCCAGCAGCTCTTTACCGCTGCCGGTCTCGCCACGGATCAACACCGGCAAGGCTCGGGGGGCGAGGTTTTCCAGGTCTTCGCGCAGTTGCCGCGAACGCGGGTCGACAAACACCAGCGCCTTGGCACGAATGCTCAGCGGGCTCTTTTCGGCGTCGGGGAAGGTCAGCAAGGGCTGGCCGAAGGTTTCATGACTCATGGCAGGCTCCCGCCCCAATCCACTCAGGGACGGGGGCGTTGAAAAAATTTATGCGCTACGCCGGGCGTGGTGCTCAAGGCGGTTTTGCAGGCGATAGAGGTAGGCGAAACCCTGCTCCCAGCGCTGGTGACCGGACTTCACATTGATGTGGCCAGCGCCGGAGAGGATGCCGGCTTCGGCGCCCCAATTACGCGCCAGCTCCAGCGCACGCGGGGCGCTGACGGCACTGTCGTTGTCGGAGCCAACCACTTGGCTGGGAAACGGCAGCAGATCGGTCGGGATGGGCGCGAAGTTGCGCAGGGCCGCAGAGCAGGCCGGGCGTTCGACATCGGCCGGCGCCACCAGCAACGCTCCGCGCACCTGCCGCAGGTACTGCAACGGCGCGGCGGCAGCCCAATGGGCCACGGTGATGCAGCCCAGGCTATGGGCGATCAGAATCACCGGCGTACTGTCGGCGGCGATGGCCTCGGCGAGCGCAGCCACCCAGTCTTCGCGACGCGGGGTGAACCAGTCGGCCTGCTCCACCCGCGCACTGTTGGGCAAGCTGTTTTGCCAATGGGTTTGCCAATGATCTTCTGGCGATCCTTGCCAGCCCGGCACGATCAGATAACGAATCGACTCGCTGTGCATGGGTGTGCCCTCCTGCAGCGTTTAACGTTGTAGGACAGTATAGGGACGGGGTTTATATTCGTTAAGGAATAAGAAGCTATTTATTAATAACCAAAAACTTATTACCTCAGCAGATCCAAATGTGGGAGGGGCTTGCCCCCGATTGCAGTGGGTCAGCTACAGATAAGCTGACTGATACACCGCCATCGGGGGCAAGCCCCCTCCCACATTGATCGGATTTCACATTGGAATTGCAGTGGTTTTCAGCTCGCGTGACGGGTCCGAGGCATACAGTCGATGGTGCGATCTACCACCGTCTTGGCCATTTCCAGCAAATGCCACACCGCATGGACTTTCGCGCGGTCGTGCGGCTGCAGGTGCTCACAGCAGTCCCATACGGTGGCCGAGGCGCTGTGGATCAGGTGAGCGATATAAAGTTGGGCGTCTTCGAAACTGAGATTTTCGTTGGCGACGAGACAATCGAGGGGTGGATCGGGAAGTGCTTTGGTCATGGTGTAACTCCTATTGAACATGGGAGCGACCACTAACGCTGCTAAACGATAAGTGGCAGCTGTACGCGGGTTAGCAGACTGGCCAATAGGAACACCAGCGCACCCGAGGGTGCCCCACGCACAGCCGCCATAAACGCGGATGTGAACCGTGTGCCTATTGAACTCAGGCTGCTAAACCCGATCACTGAAAACCAGCGACGGGCCGAAGACTAGCCATCCATTCCAACAGCCACAAGGCGGCGGGGATTGTCTCGGAAACGTCCTGCAATTTAAAGGGATATGACTTGCTGGCCCTTTACAAACCATGACGAGTTTTCGCTTCTGGCCATCACACTTGGCTGCGTTAAATAGCCGCCTCCACACACTCGGCGGGCCGGTGCTGATGTCGCCGGCGGCGTACTACGTTATTTGTCGCAACGGACGGCAATCGGAACCTGATATTGCTCGGTTGATTGGCTGGCTTAAAGAAAGCGCTGGAAAGTTTCAGCGTGAAGTTGAAATCCGGTATCCGCAAATCGCTGGGGTTGGTTCACTCTGAATCTGTGGTATTGCTGAAATCGAGGCAAAAAAAAGGCCGCACCCTGCCAAGGAGACGGCCAAAAAATTGTCGAGGCTTTTGCAATCAACGGGCGGTAATCACCGACAGCTTGGTTATCCCCGCGCGCTCGATAGACGCCATGGCTCGCGCCACTTCGCCGTAGTTCACTCCGTCATCCGCCTGCAGTTGTACCCGCACATCGGGATCCTTGGCCTTGGCCGCCTGCAGGTTGAATTCCAGTAGGTCCGGCTGGATTTCGTCCTTGTTGATAAACAACTTGCCGGCGCCGTCGATGCTGACCACCAGCGGGTCTTTTTGCTCGACCGGGGCCACGGCCTCGGTCTTGGGCAGGTTGATCGGAATCGCGTTGGTCAGCAGCGGCGCGGTGACGATGAACACCACCAGCAGCACCAGCATCACGTCCACCAGCGGCGTAACGTTGATCTCGCTCAGCACCTCATCACTGTCTTGCGTGGAGAAGGCCATCTCAGGACGCCTCCTTCACTTTTTGCGGGTTGCCGGCATTGGCTTTGTTCAGCGCCGGGTGCAGCAGTACACGGAAGGAGTTTTTCTGCGCGAGGCTGTAGAAGTCGTGGGCAAAGTCATCAAGATCGGCCGCCGTGAGCTTCAGGCGACGCAGGAAGTAGTTGTAGACCAGCACCGCAGGCACCGCGACGGCGATACCGACGCCAGTCGCCACCAACGCTGCGCCAATCGGCCCGGCCACGGTTTCCAGGCTGGCAGAACCGGCGGCGCTGATGCCCTTGAGCGCTTCCATGATCCCCCACACGGTGCCGAACAGGCCGATAAACGGCGAGGTGCTGCCGATACTCGCGACCACGGCCAAGCCGGTTTCCAGGGAGCGGCGCTCGCGTACGATCTGTTGACGCAGGGCGCGTTCGAGGCGGTCCTGATGGTTGATCGCCTGGCTCAAGTCCGCCGCGTGGGGTGTTTCGCCGACCTGGATCGCGGCGTAACCGGCCTGGGCCACACGGGCCGCAGCGCCCGGCTGCGTTTCAGCCAGTTCAGCGGCCGAATCCAGACTCGACGCCGCCCAGAACTGTTTGTGGAACTTGCGATCCTGGGCCTTGAGACGCCCGAACTGCACGCCCTTGAGCAGGGCCAGGCCCCAGGTGGCGACCGAAAAGACCACCAACAGCCAGATGACCGCGCTTTCAATGGATTCAAGTGGAGATGCTAATGCCATGGTGTGTTCCCTCTGTACAAGTCGCGGCGTGTGCAGCACCCCGCAGCGCAATAGTTAGTGAATCTTGAAGTCGATCGGTACGCTGACCCAGCCGTCCTGGGCCACTTCGCCCTGCTTGGCCGGCACGAAGCTCCAACGCTTCACGGCGGTCAGTGCGGCGTCGTCGAGTTGCTGGCGACCGCTGCTTTTCTGGATCTGGATCTCACCCGGCTTGCCGCTGGCCAATACATGCACCCGCAACAGCACCGTGCCTTCCCAGCCCCGGCGCTGGGCCAGTGACGGATACTCCGGCGCCGGATTCTTCAGGTACGCGGCGTTGGCCGAAGCCGGGGTGACCGGGGCGGGTGCTGGCGGCGCGACCGGTGCCGGCGCGGGTGGCGCAGGTACAGGCGGCGCCGGCGGTTGCTCAACCGGTTTCGCGACAGGCTTGGGCACCGGCTTGGGAACTGGCTTGGGTTTGGGAATCTTTTTCGGCGCCGGCTTGGCGGCCAATTCATCCACCACAGGTGGCGGCGGCTCGACCACCGGCGGCGGCGGTGGTGGCGGCGCGGGCGGTGGCGGTTCCACCACGGGTGGCGCCGGCTGGGAAAATTCGATGGTCATCGGCGGGATTTCCGGCGGCACAATCGGCAGCACCGGTGTGGCCTTCTGGCTCACCCAATAGATCACCGCACCGTGCAGGGCCAGCACCAGCAACCCGAGCAGAATCCCTTCGCGGCGGCTGGAAAAACGCTTCGGCGTCTTCTGCGTTCGCAGTTGTCCCAATGGCGCGCGATGCGGCCGGCCAAGGTCGACCAACTCACCAGCCGGTGCCTGGCGCCATGGCGCCTCGTGTGCACTGGCGGCGGTCTGGACATTGCCCATTGATTCACTCCCTACGGTTTTTGAAACAAAAAACCGACGGGCCTGCGTGGAAGGCCGTCGAGGGCTGAATCATCGGGGCCAGACGCTTATCTCTTAAAGTAATCTTTAAAGTTATACATAGATCTAAATTGAATAAATAAAACTGACGCAAATGCCCAGCCCACGGCCTGCAAGGGCTGGCGCCAAGGTGTATTTTTTCAATGCTTTTCAGGCATAAAAAGTATTCATTGAAGGCATGGCTCGATGGGGCTGTTCGCGCACAAATCCAGCAACTCAGCCTGCAAGCATTGCCCCGCCGCGCTCAGGCCGTGGCGCGCATATAACGCCAGGCGCACGCCTTGTACCGCTGGCAAACCGCTGTCCGGTCCCAATTCCACATGCCCCGGCTGCACCACCCGGCGCGGCAACAAGCTCACGCCCAACCCCGCCGCCACCGCCGAACACACGCTGGCCAGGCTGGCGCTGGAATAGCCGATGCGCCAGCGCCAGCCGCCTACTTCCAGGTGGTGCAGCATTTCATTGCGGTACAGCCCGCCCACCGGGAACGCCACCAGCGGCAATGGATCGCGGCCCAACGACGGCGTGCTGCGGCTGTCGACCCAACACAGCGGCTCGGGCCACGAGGCCAGGCAGTCGTCGCTGTCGCCCATCTGCTTGACCAGCAGCACATCGAACTCGCCGCTGCGAAATTGGCGCTGCAACTCCGGGCCCAGACCGCTGGTGACCTCCAGGCGCACCCGTGGATACGCCAGCACGAAGGCCGAGAGCAACGGCATCAGGCGCTCGGCGGCAAAATCTTCCGGCACCCCGAGGCGCAGCACGCTGTCGCTCTGCTGGTTGATCAACACATCGGCGGCCTCTTCATGCAGCGCGAGGATGCGCCGCGCATAGGCCAGCAAGCGCTCGCCTTCGGCCGTGGCGACGACGCGGCGTTGGTCGCGATCCAGCAACTGGCACGCCACCGCGTCTTCCAGGCGGCGGATCTGCTGGCTGACGGTGGATTGGGTCAGGTGCAGGCGCTCGGCGGCACGGGTGAAGTTGGCGCAGTCCACCACAGCCACAAAACTTCTGAGCAACACGGGATCGAACATGATCATTCCCTTTACCACTGGATGGCATGGTTATATTTAATTTCAGAATACCTGTGGCGCTGGCCATACTCACGCCTCATTTACTCACCGCAAGAGCGCTGCATGACCCTCAACAAATCCCTCGCCGGCTGGGGCCTGCTGGTGGTGCTGGGCCTGAACCTGCGGCCGATCCTCAGTTCCATCAGCCCGTTGCTCGGTGAAATCCGCTTGGCCACCGGCCTGAGTTTCCAGAGCAGCGCCCTGCTCACCAGCCTGCCGGTGGTGTGCATGGGGCTGGTGGCGCTGGTGGGCGTGCGCGTCGAAGCGCAACTCGGTGAACGGCGCGGCATCGCCCTGGGCTTGATGATGATTCTGCTGGCGTGCCTCGCGCGCTGGCTGATGGGCCAGGGCTCGGCGCTGTTGGTTACCGCGTTGCTCGGCGGTGCCGGGGTGGCGCTGATCCAGGCGTTGGTGCCGGCGATGATCAAACGCGAATTCCGTCACCGTGTGCCGGTGGCGATGGGCGTGTATTCGGCCTCGCTGATGGCCGGTGGTGGGCTGGCAGCGCTGCTCAGCCCATTGGTGGCCACACACTTCCAGCAATGGCAGGCAGGTTTGGGCGTGTGGCTGTTGCCGGCGCTGGGCGCCTTGCTGCTATGGGTGTGGCTGCCCTTGGGTGCGGCGAAAAACCCGCAGGTGGTGCCGGCGTTCAAGGGCCTGCGCAATCGTCGGGCCTGGCTGCTGGCGGTGTATTTCGGGCTGGTGAATTGCGGCTACATGAGCCTGGTGGCGTGGCTGCCGGCCTACTATCAGCAACTGGGCTGGGGCGTGCTGCCCAGCGGTTCGTTGCTGGCGTTCATGACCATCTTCCAGGTGCTCGCCGCACTGCTGATGCCGATGCTGGCGCAACGCGGTATCGACCGCCGCCCCTTGCTCTGGATCAGCCTGTTGGCACAAACGGTGGGTTACCTCGGGCTGCTGCTGGCGCCGCTGCAGTTTCCCCATGTGTGGGTAGCGTTGTGCGGCTTCGGCCTGGGTGCGTGTTTCGCCCTGAGCCTGCTGCTGACCCTCGACCACCATCGCGACCCACGCCAAGCCGGGCAACTGGCGGCCTTCGTGCAGGGCGTGGGGTTTTTGATCAACGCGATTTCGCCATGGATGACCGGCTGGCTGCGCGAAATCACCGGCAGTTTTGCCAGCGCCTGGGTGGTCCTGACGGTGACCGCAGTGACGATGCTGGTGGTGACGCGGGTGTTCAGCCCGGCCACCTACCGCACGGCGCCGGCTCTATAGATATGCATTTAAGGTCTAACAAAATCGCTATAGCTTCGTTGACGGAATAAGCAATCCCCTTAAAATCCCGGTTCTCCTACAGGATGTCGGGCACACAATGGACCTTCGCCAACTGCGCTACTTCATCGCGTTGAATGAGTACCGCAGTTTTGTGCGCGGCGCCGATGCCATGGGCATTACCCAACCGGCTTTCAGTCGCAGCATCCAGGGCCTTGAGCAGGAATTCGGCTGCGTACTGGTAGACCGCGCGCACAAGGACTTGCGCCCCACCCCCGAAGGCCAAGTGGTGTTGCAACATGCCTTGAGCCTGGTTCAAGGCGCCGCCCGGCTCAGCCATGAAGTCACACGCATGACCAAGCTGGATGCCGGTGAAGTGCGCTTCGGCAGCGATGCAGTGGCAGCGGTCAACCTGGTTCCCCAAGCGATGGCACGGCTCATCACCGCCCACCCCAAGGTACGCAGCGTGTTGCAGGTGGATAACTGGGAAAGGCTCGGGCGCAGCCTGAGCCGTGAAGAGATTGAATTTTTCATCGCCGATGTGCGCCACTTCGAAGCCGACCCGAACTTCCAGACCCAAGCGCTCTCGTCTCGGCGCAGCGTGTTCTTCTGCCGCGCCGGACACCCGTTGCTGGCCAAGGACAGCCTGTCGACCAATGACCTGTTCGACTATCCACTGGCCACGCCGTTGATCGCACCAGGCATTCGAAAACTGCTGGCCAACCTCAGCGGGCGCATCGACTTTGCCCCCGCTATCGAGCTGGAGCAATTCGCCGCGCTGGCTGTCATCGTGCGCCAGTCAGACACCATCGGCCTGGGCGCCGAAGAAGCCTTCGCCGCCCCCTTGGCCAGTGGCGAATTGAACGTGCTGCACTGGCGCAACGTGCCTCATGCCTTGGAAAGCCTGAACAGCCGCTGCGGGGTGATCACCCGCGCTGGGGCTCGCCTGTCGCCTGCGGCGAAGGCGCTGATCGAAACGCTGCTGGCGGTGGAAAACCAAGCCGATTGGCCCGCGCAAACGTCCCGAAGTCATTGAACCGCACGCCCATCTCGGCCATCACCTTATGCGCCACTTTGGCGGTCATCTGGCGGATGTAGAACGGCTCCTTCACCACAAAATGATGAATCCCGTGGGTGCTGCCGAAGTTGAAGCAAAACGCCTGCAACGGCCACATCCACCAGGGGTTCAACACTTGGGTCTGCTGGATCACATTGCCCAGTTCCACATCGCCGTAGTAGTGCATGTTGGAGCTGACAAAGTGCAGGCAGAAGGTGCGCAGCACGTTGGGGCCGATGATCACCACGGCGGCGATGTCGATCACCTGCATCATCTGCAATGTGCTGGCGGACCACTCGACCGGCGCGCCCAACAGGCTGGCGACGCCGTTGGCCGCATGAAACCCGAGGAAGATGTACCACGCGCCCCAATGCAGCAGCGCCAGTGGTGCGTAGACCAGCAGCGAGCGTTTGAGGATCTTGAATGTGTGGCCCCAGGTCTTGGCGCGCAGCATGCGGATAAACGCCGACATCACGTTATCGCCCACCATCAGCAAACGCGCCAAGCCCCAAGGCTCGCCGTTGGTGATGGCGCGCTCTTCCATATCGGTCTCGGTGCCGGAGACTTTGTGATGGTTGAGGTGCAGGTGGCGGCGGATCCACGGGTTGATGGTGCTGGGCCGCGCCAGCCACACCAGGCCCATCATCAGGTTGTGGGGCACACGCCGTTTGCGAAAGTACATGCTGTGGATCAGGTCGTGTTCCAGCTCGTGGGTCAGCGAAGCGAGGAAGGCGTTGAGCAGCAGGCACACCCACCAGGCCATATGCCCGGTGATGTAGAGCGCCGCCGAGCCGATCATGCCCAGCAGCGCAAAGGCCAGGATGCCCGCGCCCAAGGCGTCCTGATGCAGCAACCACGGGTGCTGCCGGCGCAAGCGCACGCCTTCGGCCAGTACCACTTCACGGATATGCGCGGAACGCTGTTGCGCGTTCATCTGCTGGGGACTTGCAGAAGTACCGTCCATGCTTCCATCCTCTGTTTATTGATGGATGCATCCTGACTCACGCGGTACGTCAGGGCAGCAGCCCCACACGCCAACCTGTTGACCGCAAGCGCCAATCGCCATGACCGAACCCACGTCCCTCGCCAGCTGGACCCGTGCCCTGCGCAAGCAGCTCGACGCCCTGGGCCTCGACAGCGCCGCGCTGTGCATCCAGGCCGGGCTCGACCCGCAGCAGATGGACGACCCCAATGCGCGCTACCCGCTGTCGGCGACCACGCGCCTGTGGGAACTGGCGGTGCAGGCCAGCGGCGATCCGGCGATTGGGTTGCGGGTGTCGCGGTTTGTCAGCCCCACCACGTTTCACGCATTGGGCTATGCGCTGGTGGCCAGCGGCAGCCTGCGCGAAGTGTTCGAGCGCATCGTGCGTTATCACCAGGTGGTCAGCGATGCGCTGACGCTGGAGCTGACGCGGCACGACGAACGCTACCGTTTCCGCCTGCTGCAACCCCAAGACAGCCCGGCGCCGGCACTGGAAGCCATCGATGCATTTGCGGCGATCTATGTGCGCACCTGCCGCAATCGCCTGGGCCGGGATTACGCGCCCTTGGCCGTTTATCTAAGGCGTCCGGAACCGGTTGACCCCAAGCCCTGGCATGCAGTGTTCCGCGCACCGGTATTTTTTGGCGCCGTCGATGACTGCCTGGAGTTCGCCGCGCAGGACTTCGACAGCCATCTCGACGACGCCAACCCGGAGCTGGCCGAACACAACGAAACCGTGCTCAAACGCACCCTCGCCCAGCTGCAACCGCTGACCTGGGAGCGCAAGGTACGCGCCGCGATCGAAGCGCAACTGCCCGACGGCGAGCCGAGCGCCGAGCGGATTGCCCAGGCGCTGCACTTGAGTTTGCGCAGCTTGCAGCGGCACCTGGCGGATGAAGGCTGTCGGTTTGATGCGCTGCTCAATGAGTGCCGGCAGAACCTGGCGCTGCTGCACTTGCGGGACCCGCAGTGCTCGTTGGCCGAGATCAGCCATTTGCTGGGGTTTGCCGATACCAGCAGTTTCAATCGGGCGTTCAAGCGATGGACGGGGGTGACGCCGGGGCAGTTTCGCGATGGGTTGCGGTAGGTAGATGTGGGGTGAGGGTCATGGCCTCATCGGGGGCAAGCCCCCTCCCACAGGGGAACGCATTTCAACAGGTGGGAGGGGGCTTGCCCCCGATAGCAATGGTCCAGGCACTGCAAGTTCCGGATCAGTCAGCGCCCACGATCGCGCCGCAACAACTTCCTCACCCGCGCCACCAACGCCTTGGCTTCAAACGGTTTGAGCAGGTAGTCATCCTCATGCAATTCCAACCCACGCAGGCGATCTTCGATACCGCCCGGCGTGGTCAGGAACAACACCGGCGTATCGCCCTTGTGCCGAATCGCCTGCTGCAATTTCCAGGCATTCAGCCCTGGCAGCATCACGTCGAGAATCACCAGATCGTACTCGGTGCTTTCCACAAAGCGCTGCGCCGCCATGCCATTGGCCGCGACTTCCACGGCGAAACCGGCCTCGTCCAGGCCTTGGGCCATGAGCTGCGCCAGTTGCGGCTGGTCTTCCACTAACAACACCTGCATGCCCTACCTCTGGGTTTGATTACAAACCTGTCATCAAATTGTGCGGTTTCTGACCCCGTTGACTGGCTAGGGTGGCGGCCTGTTTTCCGGAGTCGTCTTTATGTCCCGCCATGCCTTGTTCCTGAGCCTCGCCATCTGTACCGGCGCGCTGGCTGCACCGCAGTTGCCACGCCATGCCGACCTCGACTTGCACACAGCGCGCCAACTGGCCGACGCCAGCCTTGCCCACTGCAGCGCCGCGCTGACGGTATTGGACCGTGGCGGCAACCTGCTGCTGAGCCTGCGCGCCGACGGCGTCGGCCCGCACAACAGCCTCGCCAGCCAGCGCAAGGCGTACACCGCGCTATCAACCAAAACCCCGACGCGGCTGTTTGCCGAGCGTGCGCGCAACAATCCCGAGGCCGCCAACCTTAACAGCTTGCCCGAGTTGCTGTTGCTCGGCGGCGGCGTGCCGCTGTTTGCCGAGTCTGAACTGGTCGGCGCGCTGGGCATCGCCGGTGCCGGTGGCGCCGCGCAGGACGAAGCCTGTGGCGTACAGGCCGCCGGGCAACTGGGCCTGAAAACTTCCCTCTGATTCCCCTCTAAAGGATCGCTTGATGAAAACCCTCCGCATGACCCTCGCCGCCCTCAGCCTCAGCAGCCTGTGCACACTGGCCCTGGCCGACGGCAACCCCCTGAGCGTGCACGTGCTCAACCTGGAAAACGGCCTGCCGTCTGCCGGCGTCAGCGTCACCCTGGAGCAGCAGGTGGGCGATAAATGGCAGTCACTGTCCGAAGGCGTCACCAACCAGCAGGGGCGCATCGCCGAACTGTTCCCCGCCAACCGCAGCATGACGCCGGGTGAGTACCGCGTGGTGTTCAAGACCGGCGACTACTACAAAAAGGCCAACCGCGAGACGTTTTTCCCTGAAGTGCCGGTGATCTTCCAGGTCAAACAGGCCGACCAGCATTACCACATCCCGCTGCTGCTCAGCCCTTACGGTTTCTCGACGTATCGCGGTTCATAGGCCCGCAGCCTGCTGCAGGCCTTTGAGATCGAGGATCTCAATCGCGCCATAACCCAGGCCGATGATGCCCTGCTGCTCCAGCGCCTTGAGCAGACTGTTGGTGGTCTGGCGCGACAGGCCCAGCATCGCCGCCAAGTCCTCCTGGGGCAGCTGCAATGTGCGGCGCGCCTGGTCTATTTCGCCGTACCCCTCGGCGATCATCAGCAACCGATGGGCCAGGCGCGCGGACGCGGGCATCAGGCTCATCTGTTCGATGTTGATCAACGACAAGCGCAGTTTGTGGCTCATCAACAGGGCCACGTCGCGCCAATACGCCGGATGGTCTTCGAGAATGCCGAGCATCGCCGCCTGCGGCACCTGCAACAACGTGCATGGCCCCATCGCCAGGGCATCGTGGGTGCGCGGCAGATTATCGAACAGACAGATTTCGCCGAACCAGTAAGGCGTTTCCACCAGGCTCAACACCGCTTCCTTGCCTTGGGCATTCACCGCGCTGATGCGCACCGCGCCTTCGAGCACCGCGTACAGGCCACAAGGCGGGTCGCCGCGCTTGAACAGGCACTGTCCCGCCGTAAGCATGCGCAGCCGCGCCGCTGCCAACAGACTACGCTGTAGCGCTACCGGCAGCTGGCTGAACCAGTGGCCGCTGGCCAGGCGGGCGTGCCATTTCTCTGCGTCCATGAGAACTCCGAAGATTGTCGCCCAGCTGACAGTCAGGCGCTGGCTGACAGGGCATGATCAAACATCCTACAGGAGGAACAACAATGAAAAGCCTCGTCGACCACCTCAGCCAATACGCCGCCTACCACCGCGACCCACGCAATATCGCCAGCCACTTCATTGGTATCCCGCTGATTGTGGTGGCGGTGGCCGTGCTGCTGTCGCGTCCCGAATGGACGATTGGGGGGCTGTGGATTTCACCGGCGGTGATCGTGGCGTTGTGTTCGGCATGGTTTTACCTGCGCCTCGAACTGGCCTTGGGCGTGCTGATGACGGTGTTGATGGGGTTGTCGGTATGGGCCGGGCATGAGTTGGCGGCGCAGAGCACGCTGGTGTGGCTTAGCAGCGGTATCGGCATGTTTGTGGTGGGCTGGGTGATTCAGTTTGTCGGGCACTACTACGAAGGCAAGAAACCGGCGTTTGTGGACGACGTGTCGGGGTTGATCGTGGGGCCGTTGTTTGTGGTGGCGGAGATGGCGTTTTTGCTGGGGTTGAGGCAGGACCTGAAGGCGAACATTGAGAAACGCTCGGGCCCGGTGGCGCGCCGCGATCTAAAGCCAAGCGAGGTCTAAATGTGGGAGGGGGCAAGCCCCCTCCCCACATTGGCTCCCATTTTCACATTGGGTATGCGGGGTTATCAGGCTTTTTGCCATACCTTGGGTTTGAAAAAGAGGGTCTCGCCACGCACCAGACCGGTCAGGCTGTCGTGGTCCTTGACCACTTCGGCCTCGATCAGCTCGGGCTGGCCTTCGACCTTCAGCGTCACCCGCGTGGTCGCACCCAGCGGGCGAATATCACGCACTTCGGCCGCATGGTGATCTTCCAGTTCATGGCGCGACAGCGACACTTCGTGAGGGCGGAACAGTACGTGCTTGTCTTCCCCCAGGTGCAGGCGGTTGGAGTCACCCAGGAAGTGGTACACAAAATCGCTGGCCGGGTTTTCATAGACGTCACCCGGTGAGCCGATCTGCTCGATCACGCCCTTGTTCATCACCACGATACGGTCGGCGACTTCCATGGCCTCTTCCTGGTCGTGGGTCACGAACACCGAGGTCAGGTTGATGTCTTCGTGCAGGCGCGCCAGCCAGCGGCGCAGTTCTTTACGCACTTTGGCGTCGAGGGCGCCGAAGGGTTCGTCGAGCAGCAGCACTTTGGGCTCGACCGCCAGGGCGCGGGCCAGGGCGATACGTTGGCGCTGACCACCGGAGAGCTGTTCCGGGTAACGATCAGACAGCCAGTCGAGTTGCACCATGTTCAGCAGTTCGTGAACCTTGGCCGCGATCTGGGTTTCGTTCGGGCGCTGGTTCTTGGGCTTCATGCGCAGGCCGAACGCGACGTTGTCGAACACGGTCATGTGGCGGAACAACGCGTAGTGCTGGAACACAAACCCGACGTTGCGATCACGCACGTCGTGGCCGGAGACGTCTTCACCGTGGAACACGATGCTGCCGTCATCCGGGGTTTCCAGGCCGGCGATGATGCGCAGCAAGGTGGTCTTGCCGCAGCCGGACGGGCCCAGCAACGCCACCAGCTCGCCACTCTGGATGTCCAGGTTGATGCTGTTCAGGGCCTTGAAGGCGTTGAAGTTCTTGCTGACATTACGGACTTCGATCGACATGACTTATTCCTCACCGGCGCTTTTGCGCAGGCGGTTGATACGGTTCTCGCTCCACTGCTTGAGCAGCAGGATGAAGAGCGCCAGGATCAGCAACAGGCTGGCCACCGCAAACGCGGCAACGTGGTTGTATTCGTTGTAGAGGATCTCGACGTGCAGCGGCAAAGTGTTGGTCACGCCGCGAATGTGCCCGGACACCACCGACACCGCGCCGAACTCACCCATGGCCCGCGCGGTACACAGCACCACGCCGTAGATCAGGCCCCATTTGATGTTCGGCACAGTGACATGCCAGAACATCTGCCAGCCATTGGCCCCAAGCAGGCGTGCGGCCTCTTCTTCCTGCGTGCCCTGCTCCTGCATCAGCGGGATCAGCTCACGGGCCACGAACGGCACGGTGACGAAGATGGTCGCCAGCACGATGCCCGGCAGGGCGAACACGATCTGGATGTCATGCTCCTGCAACCATGGGCCGAAGAAGCCCTGGGCGCCGAACATCAACACGTACACCAGGCCCGCGATCACCGGCGAAACCGAGAACGGCAAGTCGATCAGCGTCACCAGGATGCTTTTGCCACGGAACGAGTACTTGCTCACGCACCAGGCGGCGCTGACGCCGAACACCAGGTTGAGCGGCACCGAGATCAATACGGCGATCACCGTGAGTTTCAACGCGGACAGCGCGTCGGGCTCCAGGATTGCGCTAAAGAACGTACCCAGGCCGTTCTTCAGGCCCTGGGACACCACGATAAACAGCGGCAGCAACAGGAACAGGAAAAACACCAGCCAGCCAAGGCCGATCAGGATGCGTCGCGACACCGCACTGCCACGCCGGGCGGCGTTGGCCGAGGACGCGGCGGAAATAGACGATTGGGACATGTTCCGCGCCTCCTTATGGACGTTCGATGCGCCGCTGCAACAAGTTGATCAGCAGCAGCAGGACAAAGGAAACCACCAGCATCAACACGCCAATGGACGTGGCGCCGCGGTAGTCGTACTGGTCAAGCTTGACCATGATCAGCAGCGGCAGGATCTCGGTTTTCATCGGCATGTTGCCGGCGATGAAAATCACCGAACCGTACTCACCGACGCCACGGGCAAACGCCAGGGCAAAGCCGGTGAGCCAGGCGGGCAGCAGCGCGGGGACGAGGATGTAACGGAACACCTGCAACGGCTTGGCGCCCAGGCAGGCGGCGGCTTCTTCGATTTCCCGGGGGATGTCGGCGAGTACCGGCTGCACCGTGCGCACCACGAACGGCAGGGTCACGAAGGTCAGCGCCAGGGTGATACCCAGCGGCGAGTAGGCGATCTTGAAGCCCAGGTCAGCGGCGAACTGGCCGACCAGGCCGGTCGGCGTGTACAGCGCGGTCAGCGCAATACCGGCCACGGCGGTGGGCAGGGCGAACGGCAGGTCGATCATCGCATCGATGATCTTGCGGCCGGGGAAGGTATAGCGCACCAGCACCCAGGCCAGCAGCGTGCCGATGACGCCGTTGATCAGCGCGGCGTAGAGCGCGGTGCTGAAGCTCAACTTCAACGCCGCCAACACACGCGGTGCGGAGATGATGGCCCAGAACTGATCCCAGGTAAGTTGAGCGGCGTGGACAAACATCGCCGCGAGGGGGATCAGTACGATCAGGCTGAGGTACACCACGGTGTAGCCCAGCGTCAGCCCGAAGCCGGGTATGACGGGGGAAATACGACGCGACATAAGAGTCCTTGGTTAGCGGAACTGACACACAAAACCCGCAGGTGAATGCGGGCTCGGTGGGTGTGTATTTCTCGGCTTACTGCGCCGTGTAGATCTGGTCGAACACGCCACCGTCGTTAAAGAATTTCGGTTGGGCAGTTTTCCAGCCACCGAAGTCTTTGTCGATAGTCACCAGGTCCAGTTTCGGGAACTGCTGGGCGTATTTGGCGGCCACTTTTGCATCGCGTGGGCGGTAGAAGTTCTTGGCCGCAATCTCCTGGCCAGCCGGGCTGTACAGGTGTTTCAAGTATTCGGTAGCGATCTCGGTGTTGCCCTTTTTCTCGGCATTCTTGTCGACCACGGCCACTGGCGGCTCCGCGAGGATCGACAGGGACGGTACGACGATGTCGAACTTGTCGGCACCGCCGTCTTCTTTCAGCGCCAGGAAGGCTTCGTTTTCCCAGGCCAGCAACACGTCACCCTGACCGTTGTTGACGAAGGTGATGGTCGAACCGCGTGCACCGGTATCGAGGATCGGCACGTGTTTGAACAACTCTTTCACGTATTCCTGGGCCTTGGCTTCGCTGCCACCGGATTTGAGGCCATAGGCCCAGGCGGCGAGGAAGTTCCAGCGCGCACCGCCGGAGGTTTTCGGGTTTGGCGTGATCACCGAAACGTCTTTCTTGATCAGGTCGCCCCAGTCCTTGATGCCTTTAGGGTTGCCCTTGCGCACCAGGAACACGATGGTCGAGGTATACGGGGTGCTCGCATCCGGCAGGCGGGTCTGCCAGTTTTCCGGCAGGGTCTTGCCCAGTTTTGCGATTTCGTCGATGTCGCCGGCCAGGGCCAGGGTCACTACGTCGGCGCGCAGGCCGTCGATCACGGCGCGGCCCTGCTTGCCCGAGCCACCGTGGGATTGCTGGATCTTGACGGTGTCGCCTGGGTGGGACTGCTTCCAGAAGTTGGTGAACTCAGCGTTGTAATCCTGGTACAGCTCACGGGTAGGGTCGTACGAGACGTTGAGCAACTCGTAGTCCTTGGCAACAGCGGAACCTGCAAACACGGCGCTGGCCAGGGCGGCCAGGGCGTAACGGCGAATCGACGACATAGAAGCTCCTAGAATTCTTGGGTATTGGCTTTTTCTTATAGTGACGGGGTCTATCGCCGTGGTTGCTCAGCTCGGTTTGTTACCCGGATTCTGCAGACGGAATTTTTCCTTGCGTTCGATCTGTACCACTTGGGCGTTATGCACAGTGATTTCCACCGCGCCAAACCGCAGATCGCGTAGGGCGCTCTGGATCTCACGCAAAATGGCTGCTTCGTCCTGGCCGTCGACGCTACGTAGAGATGCGCTCATGGTCTCGCTCCTGAAATGAATAGTGCCTCGCAGTGGCGGCACTGCTTGCGGCGTAGGGCGATAGTAGATAAGCGCGGATATTCTTAAAAATACTATTTAAGAATGTTTATATAACCAGAAAGAATTTTCTGCAGGGGCACGAGGTTGCGAAGGGATTAAGCCGTGCACATAGCCAAATGTGGGAGGGGGCTTGCCCCCGATGGCGATCTTTCAGCCAACAACTCTGTGACTGGGGCACCGCTATCGGGGGCAAGCCCCCTCCCACATTTTGAATGCATTTCAAGGCTGGATAGTGGGGGCGCACGCCCAGTCAATTTTATTCGCCGGCATCGGCCGCCCAAACCAATAGCCCTGCCCCAGGTCACAGCCCTGCTCCAACAAAAACTGCGCCTGCTCCACCTGCTCGATGCCCTCGGCGTGCACCTGCATGCCCATGCTTTTCGCCAACGCGATAACCACGCGCACAATCGCGGCGTCGTCTTCATCCCATGGCAACCCGGCGACAAAACCCTGGTCGATCTTGAGTTTCTGCACCGGCAGGCGCTTGAGGCGCAGCAGGGAGGAATAGCCGGTGCCGAAGTCATCAATAGCCAGGCGCAGACCCAGTTCGCGCAGGCGGTGCAGTTGTTCCAGGGCCACCTCAGGGTCATCCATCACTGCACTTTCGGTGACTTCCAGCTCCAGGAAAGCCGGATCAAGGCCGGTATCGTGCAGCACCTGGGCGACTTGCTCGTACAGTTCACGCCGGGCAAACAGGCGGCTGGACACGTTGATCGCGATAAAACTCAGCGCCACGCCGTCGGCCAGCCATTGGCACATCTGGCGACAGGCCTGCTCCATTACCCAGGCGTCGATATCGGCAATCAAGCCGGTACGTTCAGCGATGGGGATGAATTCGCCCGGCGGCACCAGGCCGCGTTCCGGATGCTGCCAGCGCACCAGCGCTTCGACGCCGACCAGGCGGCTGCTATGCAGGTCGTGCACAGGCTGGTAGTAGACGCGCAACTCCTGCTGGTCGAGGGCGCGGCGCAGTTCGCTGGCGATTTCCACGCGGTTCTGCGCGTGGGCGGTGAGTTCTTCGGTGTACAAGGCGTAGCCTTCGCGGCCCGCGCTTTTGGCTTTGAACAACGCGGAGTCCGCGTTGCGCAGCAGTTGCTCTGCGCTGAGGGCGTCATTGGGAAACAGGCTGATGCCGATGCTGGCGCTGATAAACAGTTGATTGCCGTCAAAGGTGAACGGCTGTTTCATCACGTCCAGCATGCGCTGCGCCAACGCCGCTGCCTGCACCACCTGTGAACAACTTTCCGCGAGCACCGCGAACTCATCGCCGCCCAGGCGCGCCAGGGTCACGCCGGGGCCGAACAGCGTCTTGAGTCGCTCGCCCACCAGCTTGAGCAACTGGTCACCAACGTTATGGCCAAGGCTGTCATTGATGATCTTGAAGTGATCCAGGTCCAGCAACAGCAGGGCGCAGCCGCGTTTGTGCAGCTGTGCCGAGGCCAGCGCCTGCTCGGCGCGGTCGGTAAACAGCAGACGGTTGGGCAGGTCGGTCAGCGGATCGTGGTGCGCCAGGTGCGCCAACTCGTGCTCGGAATCCTTGATGGCGCTGATGTCGGAAAACACCGCAACGTAATGGCTGACGTGGCCCTGGTCATCGTGAATCACCCGGATGGTTTGCCACTGTGGGTAAATCTCGCCGCTTTTGCGTCGGTTCCAGATTTCTCCGCTCCATTCACCGGTGTGTTCCAGGGTCTGGAACATCTGCTGGTAAAAACTCGACGAATGGCGCCCGGACTTCAGCAGGCTGGGCTGCTGACCCATGACGTCTTCGCGCTGGTAGCCGGTGATCTCGATGAATGCCCGGTTCACATGCACGATCAGGCCGTTAGCGTCGCTGACCAGTACGCCTTCGCGGGTGCAGTCGAAGACGGCCGCCGCCTGGCGCAGGCGCTCGCGGTTTTCCTTGAGGGGTTGCTGCAACTGGTGGGTCCGGGCGAAGCGTGCGCACAACAGGTAAATGACCAAGGTGCTCAGGGCTACCCACACATAACCGCGCACCTGCAGCCATCGCCCCAACTCCCACGGTTCATCGAGAAAGTTGATCAATACGTAATGGCTGAACTGGAGCCATGCGATGGAAACCAGCAGGTATACCAGCCCCACACGCAGGGCCCCTCGGTATGAAAACAGCATATGGCCAGTAGTCCTTACTAAAAAACCAGAATCGCCCTACAACGCGTCGGGATTATAGAATAGGAAACACCTTGTAAGTCTTATCTGAAA
This sequence comes from Pseudomonas sp. 2822-17, assembly GCF_002742485.1. Lineage (NCBI taxonomy): Bacteria > Pseudomonadati > Pseudomonadota > Gammaproteobacteria > Pseudomonadales > Pseudomonadaceae > Pseudomonas > Pseudomonas sp. 2822-17. Next base: position 90,757 of record NZ_LJRZ01000371.1, on the reverse strand, counting down.
CGGTGACTGGTTTTATCCTTAAAGCCAGTGATAATGCGGGTGCTGTTTTTTTCTTTATCAGAGGGCCATACAGCCTATGTGGTACAACGGTTTTCTTGACCTGTCAGCCTGGCAACTGGTTGCAGTCACTCTGTTGATGACCCACGTGACCATCGTTGGGGTCACGGTTTATCTGCACCGCTATTCAGCCCATCGCTCCCTGGAGCTCAATGCCGGCCTGAAACACTTCTTCCGCTTCTGGCTGTGGCTGACCACGGCGCAGAACACCCGCGAGTGGACCGCCATCCACCGCAAGCACCACGCCAAGTGCGAAACCGTCGATGACCCGCACAGCCCGGTCATCAAAGGCCTGTCCACCGTGCTGCGCAAAGGCGCCGAGCTGTACCGCACCGAGGCCGAAAACCCCGAGACCCTGCGCATCTACGGCAAGAACTGCCCGGACGACTGGATCGAACGCAAAATCTACACCCCGTACCCGCTGCTGGGCGTGGCGATCATGGGCGTGATCGACCTGCTGCTGTTCGGCACCATCGGCATCACCATCTGGGCGATCCAGATGATGTGGATTCCGTTCTGGGCCGCCGGCGTGATCAACGGCTTGGGCCATGCGGTGGGCTATCGCAACTTCGAATGCCGTGATGCGGCGACCAACCTGGTGCCGTGGGGCATCATCGTCGGTGGCGAAGAACTGCATAACAATCACCACACCTACCCCAACTCGGCCAAGCTGTCGGTGAAGAAGTGGGAGTTCGACCTGGGTTGGGCGTGGATCAAACTGTTCAGCTTCCTGCGCCTGGCCAAAGTCCAGCGCGTGGCGCCGATTGCCCATCGCGTCGAGGGCAAAGGCAGTCTGGACATGGACACCGCCATGGCGATCCTCAACAACCGCTTCCAGATCATGGCCCAGTACCGCAAATTGGTGATCGGCCCGCTGGTCAAGCAGGAACTGGAAAAGGTCGATCATTCGGTGCGTCACCAGTTCCACCGGGCCAAGCGTCTGCTGTCGCGGGAAACCAGCCTGCTGGATGACCGCCATCACCTGCGTATCCAAAGCATGCTGGAACACAGCCAGGCCTTGAAAGTGATCTATGAAAAGCGCCTGGCGCTGCAGCAGATCTGGCTCAAGACCAGCACCAACGGCCACGATATGCTCGCCGCCATCAAGGAATGGGTGCACGAGGCCGAAGCGAGCGGCATCCAGTCCCTGCGGGATTTTGCCCACCAATTGAAGACCTATTCGCTGCGTCCTGCGGCGGTCTGACAGTGCCGTGGGAGGGCTTGCTCTCCCACGCACCCTCTTTTTGGCGTCATTATCCGGGCACCGCCAATCGGCACCGTTCATGGAACTTCATCGCATTTACCCTCTCTCAATGAACACTTCGCCATCATGGTGGCCCCTTGTTGTGACCGCTGCTCCATCCTGCGGCGCGCCCAGAGAGAGTTGTGCCGATGGTTCTCGAAAAGCCCTTAGTTAACGACACCCCAACCGCTGACCCTCCACGTCCGGCTGCGGCTGCAACCCTGCTGGCGCTGGTGCATGCCCAGGGCGAAGTCGAACGGCTGAGCGAACGCGAACAACTGCTCAGCTCGCTGTTGGTCAGCGTGAATGCCGTGCTTTGGGCCATCGATTGGGAGACCCGGCGCGTGCTCTATGTGAGCCCGGCCTACGAGCGAATATTCGGCCGTTCCGCCGGTTTGCTGCTCGCCGATCATCGGGAATGGCGCAACAGCATTCACCCGGAAGACCTCGACTACGCCGAACACAGCCTTTCCCGTGTGCTGGAACAAGGCGCCGTAGAAGACCGCGAGTACCGCATCATCACCGCCGACGGGCAGATCCGTTGGCTGAGTGACAAGTGCTACATCAACCAGCAGGTCGAGCCCGGCGAGCCGGTGATCGTGGTCGGCATGGCCGAAGACATCACCGAAAAGAAGCAGCTGGAACTGGAACTGCACCGCCTCGCCACCACCGACGTGCTGACCCAGAGCAGCAACCGGCGGCACTTCTTCGAATGCGCCAACCAGGCCTTCGACACCGCCTGTGCCCAAGGCGCGCAATTGGCCTTCCTGTTGCTGGACATTGATGATTTCAAGGACGTCAACGACACCTATGGCCACCTGGAGGGCGACCAGGTGCTGCGGCGTATTGCCGAGAGCGGGCGTGGGGTACTGCGCCGAGGCGACCTGTTCGGACGCATTGGTGGCGAAGAGTTCGCCGCCGTACTGCCCGGTTGCGCGCCTGAGATGGCCTTGCAAGTGGCCGAGCGCCTGGGCAAAGAGATCCAGGCGCTGAGTTTCAGCTTCGAAGGCCAGGCGTTCAGCGTCACCATCAGCCAGGGCCTGGCCAGCCTGACTGAGGAAGACTCGACCCTGGATAGCCTGTTCGCCCGCGCCGATGCCGCCATGTACGAGGCAAAACGCCAGGGCAAGAACCGCGTCATCGCTGGCTGAATGCCTCCCACAGGGGTTCAGAAGTGGCCTTCATAAAAAAACCCGCCGAGGCGGGTTTTTTACATCGAGGTAGGCGCCGGGCTTACAGCTCGGAGAAGCACTCTTCGATGATCGCCAAGCCTTTGTCCAGTTGCTCGTCCGGCGAGGTCAGCGGGACCAGTACGCGCAACACGTTGCCGTAGGTGCCGCAGGACAGCAGGATCAGGCCCTTGTCACGCGCCTTCGCCACCACGGAGGCAACGGCAGCGGCGTTCGGCTTGTGGCTGTCGCCGTCTTCGAACAGCTCGACGGCGATCATCGCGCCCAGGGCACGGACTTCGCCGATCACCGGGTACTTGGCCTGGATAGCCTTGAGGCCAGTCACCAGGCGCTCGCCCACTGCCTTGCAGCGGTCCAACAGGTGCTCTTCTTCGAACACTTCCATCACCGCCAGCGCAGCGGCGCAGGCAATCGGGCTACCGGCGTAGGTGCCGCCCAGGCCACCTGGCGCGATGGCGTCCATGTATTCAGCCTTGCCGCACACACCGGCCAGCGGGAAGCCACCGGCGATGGATTTGGCGAAGGTGGTCAGGTCGGCGGCAACACCCATCTGTTCCATGGCAAAGAAGGTACCGGTACGGCCGGCACCGGTTTGCACTTCGTCGGCGATCAGCAGGATGCCGTGCTTGTCGCACAACTCGCGCAGGCGCTTCATGAACGATTTAGGCGCGACGTAGAAACCGCCTTCGCCCTGCACCGGCTCGATGATGATGGCAGCGATATCACGCGGTTCGGCATCGTTCTTGAAAATGCGTTCGATGCTCGCGATGGAATCGTCGTCGCTCACGCCGTGCAGCTCGTTCGGGTACAGCGCGCGGAACACGCCGCCAGGCATCAGGCCCATGCCGGCCGAGTAAGGCACGACTTTACCGGTAAGACCCAGGGTCATCATGGTGCGGCCGTGGTAAGCGCCGGTGAAGGCGATCACGCCAGCACGGCCAGTGGCGGCACGGGCGATTTTCACGGCGTTTTCGACAGCTTCGGAACCGGTGGTGACCAGCAGGGTTTTCTTGACGAAATCACCTGGCACCTTGGCGTTGATCTTTTCGCACACTTCTACGTACGGCTCGTAGGCCAATACCTGGAAGCAAGTGTGGGTCAGCTTGTTCAGTTGCTCGGTCACGGCGGCGATGATTTTCGGGTGCACGTGGCCGGTGTTCAGCACGGCGATACCGCCGGCGAAGTCGATGAACTCGCGACCTTCAACGTCGGTCACGGTGGCGTTTTTTGCGGATTCGGCAAAAATCGGGTGAATCTGGCCAACACCGCGTGGTACAGCAGCTTCGCGGCGTTTCATCAGGGATGCGTTGGTCTTGCTCATAAAGTCCTCATTCGCCACTCATCGGGTGGCGCGGTTCAAGGAATACGTGGCGGGGAGGCAACTGCGGCAGCATGCGATGATCGACTGCCACAGCGTTCCCGGTCACTACGAATAACCATGTGAAACACGCAAAGGGTCAGCGCTCTCGTGCCCTTTGCGTTTACAGCCATGCCAAACCGAGGCTTAGATGCCCAGGCAGAGGTATTTGATTTCCAGGTAATCCTCGATCCCATACTTGGAGCCTTCACGGCCCAGGCCCGAGGCCTTGATGCCGCCGAATGGCGCCACTTCGTTGGAGATCAACCCGGTGTTGACGCCGACCATGCCGTATTCCAGCGCTTCAGCCACACGGAACACGCGGCCCAGGTCGCGGGCGTAGAAGTAGGACGCCAGGCCGAACTCGGTGTCGTTGGACATCGCGATCACTTCGGCTTCGTCTTTGAAACGGAACAGCGGCGCCAGTGGACCGAAGGTTTCTTCCTTGGCGACGGCGGCGTTTTTCGGCACGTCGACCAGGATGGTCGGCTCGAAGAAGTTGCCTTCCATCACCTTGCCACCGGCCAGCAGCTTGGCGCCTTTGCTCAGGGCATCAGCGATGTGCTCCTGAACCTTGGCCACGGCTTTTTCGTCGATCAGCGGGCCCGTGGTGGTGCCGTCTTCCAGACCGTTGCCGATCTTGAGCTTGGCCACGGCCACTTTGAGTTTTTCGGCGAACGCGTCGTACACCGAATCCTGGATATACAGGCGGTTGGCGCAGACGCAGGTCTGGCCGTTGTTGCGGTACTTGGAGATGATCGCGCCTTCCACGGCCTTATCCAGGTCCGCGTCGTCGAACACAATGAACGGCGCGTTGCCGCCCAGTTCCAGGGAGACTTTCTTGATGTCCTTGGCGCATTCGGCCATCAGTTGGCGACCGATTTCGGTCGAGCCGGTGAAAGACAATTTACGCACGATCGGGTTGCTGGTCAGCTCGCCGCCGATGTCGCCAGCGCTGCCGGTAACCACGCTCAACACACCTTTCGGGATGCCAGCACGGTGCGCCAGCTCAACCAGGGCCAGGGCCGAGAACGGAGTTTGCGACGCAGGCTTGATCACCATGGTGCAACCGGCGGCCAGGGCCGGGCCGGCTTTACGGGTGATCATGGCAGCCGGGAAGTTCCACGGAGTGATGGCAGCGGTCACGCCGATTGGCTGCTTGATCACGATCAGGCGCTTGTCGGGCTGGTGGCCGGGGATCACGTCACCGTAGATGCGCTTGGCTTCTTCAGCGAACCACTCGATAAAGGACGCGGCGTAGACGATTTCGCCCTTGGCTTCGGCCAGCGGCTTGCCTTGTTCGAGGGTCATCAGGCGACCGAGGTCGTCCTGGTTTTCGATCAGCAGTTCGAACCAACGGCGCAGCTTGTTGGCGCGCTCCTTGGCGGTCAGTGCACGCCAGGCCGGCAGGGCCTTGTCGGCGGCTTCGATGGCACGGCGGGTTTCCGCGGCGCCCATCTTTGGCACGGTGCCGAGAATCTCGCCCGTGGCAGGGTTGTTGACCTTGATGGTTTGACCATTGTCCGCATCGACCCAAGCGCCATCGATAAAGGCTTGCTGGCGAAACAACTGGGTATCTTTGAGCTGCATGTCGGCTTTCCTTAACAGCACCGCGCGCACGCGGAGCGAATTAGAGTTGTTGAAAGGCGCCTTGTGGGCTGCCGTCAGGGAAATCAGCCCCAGCACGCGAGGAAGTTGAAAGCGCACGGGAGACAGAGCGTTTGAAATCTCAAACGAATCCTAGGATCAATGGGGGTACAGGGCAATAGTCTGTTCGAAAAAAAGAACGAAAACGGCGCATTTGCCGAATCTTTCGGATCAGCGTAGCCGAGGCAGATTGGCGTGCATTGATCCGAGTTACGCGGCGCAGGGCCTTCGTCAGGCAAATTCCTACCGTTTCAGGACCAAAGACCAGCATGGACGCCCATGGTCGACATGGGTATGATGTCGCCCGCACAAGCATCCGTAGCTCAGCTGGATAGAGTACTGCCCTCCGAAGGCAGGGGTCGTGGGTTCGAATCCCGCCGGGTGCACCATATAGCAGTCTCGGGCTGTCTCAGACAGTCTACGAAACACCCCAAGAAGCCCGCCCTGTGCGGGCTTTCTTGTTTATGACTGTTCACCTCTCTTCCCTCCGTGTATTCCACTACTGACAACGCCCTGAAGTCCATCGCCGCCGCGCACTCAGACGGCTTATTGGTTCTCGATGAAATTCGGATGTGCGATCCGCACATCATTGGCGAAACGGTTTACATGCTGGGTAATGGCAGTGGTAAAGCACGCGCCAATGATCGAGGCCAGGCCGGTCGTAACTCACAGGAATGGCGTTTGTTGTTTCGCTCTACCGGGGAAAAGACGTTGGCGCAGCACATGGCAGAGGCAGACAAGAATCTTAAAGCAGGCATGGAAGTACGCGTGCTCGCAGTGCCTGCCGATGCCAGCAAAAGGCTTGGAATGTTCGACGCGCTCACAATGGCTTTGACGGCGCCGCTGCGCTTTCAGACGCTCTAAAAGCACACGTGACCAAGTATTACACCGCCTTCCTGTCAGCCCTATGTGAGCCCGGAAAGATGCGGGGTGGTCGACCATTTTGCGCCACACCATTGAGCGGTTTGTCTCGACTTCATTACCCAAGTCAGCGAGCGAACAGGCCCAACGTGCTGCCACTCGTTTTGGGTTGGCCGCTGTCGTTGGAGAGTTGGCCACCGCCTTGGGGATAACAGGTTGGCCTGAGGGCGGAGCCGCCACGACGGCAAAGCTCTGCCTCAATGCCTGGCTGAATGAGCGCGGCGGCGCCGGAAACTTCGAAAATGACGCCATCGTAGCGCGCCTTCGCCAAGTGATAGAGCGTTTCGGAGAAAGCCGTTTCACCCGCTGGGAATCCGCCGCAGCCAAGATCGACGAGCACGGCCCTCGCACCATTGACCGTCTGGGCTTTCGCAAGACGCTGGAGCACGGCCTGGGTGATGCGTTGCACACCACCACTACCTACTACGTACTGCCCGAGGCTTGGTGCTCCGAAGTCTTCAAAGGCATGAACCTGAACGCCGTTAACAAAGAGCTATTGAGCCGCGCCATTTTAGAGCCTGGCAGCGATGGCAAAGCGGCTCAATCGGTAAGACTGCCGGGCATGCCTAAAGCCCGTGCCTACGTTTTTAACTCATCCGCACTCATGGCGGATGACAGCGGGCACTCCTTCGAGGCCGCATAAATTAGTTATCCATTTTGGCCTGCCATTCCGGCAAGCCTTTCGCAGCACCCTATGTAAATGGAGATACCCGCACGTCTAACAGAAACTCGATTTCAACCCCAGAAATTAAAGCGGCTCAGAACAAATACGCACCTCAACGTGAAACGCTCCAAGAACTGGAGAGGAACAAGAAGCAGCTAGCCCACAAATTGACGGCCTTGGTCCGAAATCCGGTGCTCCAGGCACGAAAGGTGTTCAAGGAAAATGGGACACGAAAATAGGCATAACCATCGTAGAGATCTTAAAAAGTTCCTGAATATCAGAACGCACTCCGAGCTAGCCCTTACCGCGCACTATGGACAATGACCAACCAGAGCACACATTCAATACTGTCAAAATGTAATATTTTCCGAAAACGCACGATGCATGCATACTCGGTGATCGTAGTGGCCACTCTGCACTCAACAACGCACATGGATCGGGCTGTTTGATAGAGGGATCGCCGTGGAGATGTATGAGAGATGGTGCAAGTCCGCCAAAGTAAAGGCCGCGCGCAAGCATTACTGGACCTATGTCGAAAAGGATGGTGGCCGCGACGAGATTTGCGACGACCTCGCCGAGACCATCCGCGCGCACTATGAACCACTTGAACGCATAGCCGAGGATGTGAGTCGACTCGGATACAAGATTGCCAGTGAAATCCTCCGAACTGCAATGCCACAGACTTCAAAGGGACGATCCGGCGACCTTGGCGAGATCCTAGCGACTGAGTTAGTCGAGGAGGAGGTCGGCCTACGCGTCCCAGTGCGCCGCCTTCGATATAAGGATGGCCGCAACATGGCAATGCGTGGCGATGATTTCATCGGTGCCGGCTACGACAAAAAGGGCAAAAAGCTCTGGCTTCTGAAAGGAGAAGCTAAGAGCAACAAGGTGCTCAGCAAGGCGACGGTCACCAGCGCACGTAAGGTACTAGACCGAGATAACGGCCGCTGCACACCAGACTCACTCTTGTTCGTTGCCAACCGCCTGTTAGAAAGCAATGAGCACCGTGACAATGAACTGGGTCGTAGCCTCCGCGACGAAGTGGGGATTAAATCTCTACAGATCGATCGCATCGACCACATGCTCTTCACCATGTCAGGTAATGGACCCCACGCATCGCTGAGAGAGAACCTGGCCGCCGCCGGAACCAATCAGGATCAATACGTTGTGAACCTCCACGTCGAAGACCACCAAGACTTCATCGCAGCCATGTACAAGGAGGCGGAAGACCTTGGAGACTATTGACGAGCTGACTGCATTCCTAACGAAGGCGACCACCGACGGAATCCTAGGACGCCTTCTATACAGAGGCGCGGCCTGGTCTCTAATGCGCGAAGAAGGGGTCCTGCCGCCCAACGCTCCACCTCTTGGCGCAACCATCGAGACCGATCTGGCCGAACACGGCTTCGCACTGCTTCGGGGTGCGATGGCCTTGCGTGCCAAGGAAGGAGCTTCTGAGTTAACCAGCAAGGCGTTCGAGCACGCCGCGAACGCCTTCGAAGCCTTGGTCCGCAATGGTGATCCGAATTCAACCGATCGTGGTTTCCGGCGCACAATCGCAGCCTCTTCCTACCATCTCGCAGGGTTTTCCGCCGTCGCCTATTCTCTCTTCAACGAAACGGCGGATGACCTCAACAGTTCGCCGGGCGAGATGGCCATACGACACCTGATCCTGCGCGATCTCGACCAGCTACGCGGCTTCGTTCGCGAATGGCTGAGCGACGAGACCCATAGCGATGAGGAGATAGCGGAGGCGCTACGTGCTGACGAACCCGATGTCGACGAGGCCCTTTCGACGATACTTAACACGACCATCTGCCGGGCGCTGGCATTCTTCGACTTCGCGCTCGAAACCGGTGAAGACGAGCCTATCGAAAGTGCGCTGGCCCTGCTCGCAACCGCCATTAGCCTGGCCGACAACGCCGCAAACGTCCCACTATGGTGGATTTCAAGCCTCTGCCGCCACCTGATCGACGACCTATGGCAGCACTCCCTGCACCAGATCCTCCCGACTGAGCCGCCCGAAGGCATTGAGGATAAATATCCTGAGCTACGGCGGCTGTTCATCTCTTCACTCTATGCCAGGAAGACCTCGGAAGTGGAGCTGTGGCCCTCGCAGCGCGAAGCTGCCCAGCGCTCCACCGATACTACGGACGACCTCGTCGTAGCGCTACCGACCAGCGCAGGCAAAACTCGCGTAGCCGAGATTACCGCGCTCATGACACTATCTTTGGGTCAACGGGTGTTAATCGTAACGCCGCTGCGCGCTTTGTCTGCACAGACCGAGCGCTCTTTCAAGAAGACCTTTGCACCGCTCGGATTCAGCGTCTCCTCACTCTATGGCGCCAGCGGTCTGTCGGCGGGCGATGAGGACGCCTTACGAACTCGCGAGATCATCATCGCTACGCCTGAAAAGCTCGATTTCGCACTGCGCAGCGATCCCGCCCTAATAGACGATGTAGGCCTAATCGTCCTTGACGAGGGCCATATGATCGGCCCTAGCGAGCGGGAAATCCGCTATGAAACTCTCGTACAGCGTCTGCTGCGACGGGCTGATTCCAACACCCGGCGTATTGTATGTCTCTCCGCAATCCTGCCAAGCGGCAGCGAATTGGACGACCTCACGGCCTGGATACGCTCGGATGAAGAGGGCGAGCCGGTGCGCTCCGACTGGCGCCCGACTCGTCAGCGATTCGGCGCGCTCACGTGGCGTGGTAAAGATGCGCGGTTACGGCTAGATCTTGATGCCGGAGGCCCCTTTGTTGACAGGTTCGTTGCAGAAAAGCCAGCGCGCGGAAGGGAGAAAAATCCCTATCCCCGCAAGAATTCGCATCTCGCATTGTTTGCTGCATGGGAATTCGCTAAGCAGGGCAAACGCACCTTGATTTTCTCCACCCAGGCTAACTGGGTCGAGAGCTACGGCAAGCAGGTCGTAGATCTCAACAAACGAGGGTATCTGGAGTCGCTGCTAGATGACGAGGCGTTGATCGCCCGCGCCCTGGAGGTGGGTAAAGAATGGTTGGGCGAAAATCATCCAGCCGTGGCCAGCTTGAAAGTGGGTGTAGCGATCCATCATGGCCGCCTTCCCAATCCATTTCTACGCGAACTGGAACTCCTACTGTCCGAGGGCGTATTGAAGGTTATCGTCGCGTCTCCCACTCTCTCTCAGGGCCTCAACCTTAACGCTGCTGTCCTCCTGGTACCTGCGCTGTATAGGGCGGGCGAGAAGATTAAAGGGGAGGAATTCGCTAATGTCGCTGGCCGTGCGGGGCGTGCATTTGTGGATGTTGAAGGGCTGATCGTCCATGTGATGTTTGACGAGATAGACTGGCGAACACGTGAATGGCGCAGGCTGGTCGCCTCAGCCAAGGCACGGACCTTGAAGAGTGGCCTCATCCAAATCGTTGCGGAGATCCTGGAACGCCTATCAAGCAAGGGCGTCCTAGATCGCGACGATGCATGGGAGTATCTCGCAAACTCACGCGAGGCATGGAGATCACCTAACGAAGAAGCCGAAGTTGCCAATCGGCTGGCAGCTGCCGTGGAGTACGGCCCCAATGGAAATGACGGCGTTGAAGGCGACCCGGAAAACGCAGAAGACGACGAGCAAAAGATTAATGAAGAGCCACTGTCTCAGCTCGTAGAGCGACTCGACGCAACCGTGTTCGGTCTTATAGAAGCACTGGATGCTGATCGCGAGGATCTCCCCATGCTCTTGGACGAGGCACTTAAGGGATCGCTTTGGGCACGCCAGATTGCCCGCGAGGATGCAGCTATCGCCCCTCTGCACAAGAGAGTGCTCGAAAGTCGCGCCGACCTCATCTGGAAAACCACGAATGCACAGGCTCGGCGCGGACATTTCGCCATGGGCGTCGGGCTTGAGGCGGGCCTCATGATCGATGATATGGCTGACGAGTTGGCCGCACTACTTGATCGGGCAGACGAGGCCGCGCTCAGCGGCGAAGTCGACGAACTCGCCGATGCGCTAGGCGGTCTCGGCGAGCGCCTGCTGTTCATGCGTCCCTTTATACCGGACAAATCGAATGCGCTGCCGGCAAATTGGAAATCCATTCTGCGTGGTTGGGTATCCGGCGAGGACGTATCTAAGATCGGACCACAGAATATGCGTGCGGTTGAAGATGCCTTCACCTATCGCTTGGTCTGGGCGCTGGAAGCGGTCCGTACCCGCAGAATGTCCCTCGGTTGGGCACCGGATATGGTCGCAGGCGGCGCGGCGGCCACGGTCGAGACAGGCGTTCCTCGATTAATGATGGCGATGCTGATCCGCGCGGGCCTACCGTCACGGCGTGCAGCAATGGCTGCCATTGATGGCGCCCTACCGGTCTTTGTTACGCCATCTGAGATGCGAGCTTGGCTTGAGTCCGACGAGATCACAGCCTACACAGTTGCAAGCAACTGGCCGACGCCGAACACTGCCGCTCTTTGGGCGCGCTTCCGGACCGAAGCTCTAAGCGCCGGCATCCAGAAGTGGTCGGTCGCACGTTACAAACGACTACTTGATATTGATGTTGCCCCGTCCGAAGGACTCTATAGGATCGTCACCGACGAAGGCGATGGACGGACCTGGCTGGTAACCCCCGACTACCAACGAGTAGCCGCCTTTAAGAAACCGGCGCTCGATCCCAAGCCAAGCCTCTTCTCGGGCCGACTGCCAGGCAAGACCAGACTTGTGGAAGCTCTGCGCATTGGCCGCGGACTCATGCGCTGGGCGAATGCAGATGCCTAAAAACACAGATCAGTTGGCCAGCACACTCAATAAGTTAGCAGAGGACTGGGCTTTAGCAATCGGGTTATATACCAGTGAACGCTGTCTAATAGTGCGCTACCCGATTGCAAATTAAAAATCTTATATATTTAAAAATCCAAGATTTCATCCCCAGCTCTACCACCATTTCAATTTAGCATTCGGTCACGAGCAAAACCCCATCAAAGTATCGAAAATATTAATAGTAGTTAAATAACGCACACCCCTATACACGGGTACATATTAGTCTAACAATCCCAGTAGAAAACGGAAAACTTATGAAATACGATTTACATGTAGAAAACCTAGCACCTTTTGACCCTACAGTGCACAGCACAGAAAAAAAAATGAAAATATATTATGACGAGACCAATAATGTAAGAAAACTACTGCTAACCGAAAACGGCTTTAACGTGTCAAAATACGATAACTTTGTACTTGGCGGGGTGGCGACTGATGAAAATATTAGCATTGAAACACTGGACGAACTGCGAAGCATTCTAAAAATCCAAAAAAGCGCACCCGAGTTAAAGTTCGATCTTGTAGCCAAAGGGGACTTTGAAAAAGTTTTAGATTCCAGAAAGCTAGGGGTTTTTTTAGAATGGCTAATCCAGCAAGATATAAAAATCCACTACACAAACATGAACATCCTAAACTGGTCAATTCTTGACATAATTGAATCAATTGTTGCAGACGAACAGTTTCGCAAATATGCGCCAATACATCGCGAACTAAAAAACGAGCTTTACCGCATGGTTACGTGTGACGTAGCGGGATTTCTTTCCATACTCAGATCTTACAACTATCCCGACGTTGGTCGTGGCGCAACGCCTCTCTTTTTGGGCTCTGTAAGGAGCTTCGTTTTAACCCATCTACCGATCGAACATAACCAGGCACTTGCATTACTTTGCAAAGTACTTCTTGAGGCGAAGTCGCTTACCGAACTGGCTTTTATTGTCGACGAAACTCCCAACCAACTAATAAAGGGTTTTCAGGACATATTTCTAAATCGAATAGCTAGATTCAAAAACTCAACGCATATTTTTGATGAGGAACCTACTATTCAAAAAGCAATTGAGGGAGTCCGAATCAAGGACGGTGATAGGTATATAGATTTCAGCTTTGCAGACTCCAAAGCCGTTCCAGGAATCCAGCTGTCGGATGTTATTGTGGGTTTCCTAGGAAAGTACTTTACTTTCATAGAACGAAATTCGGCGGAAATGCTGATGAAAAAGAAAAAAAATCTCAGCATGACTCAAAAAGAAAACCTGAAGCTTTTCCAAAAACTTGTCGAAGCAACCGATAAGTTTAGCAATGCTCTATTATTTAGAATCACCACCATGGACAGTGATTGGAAAGCTGATTATTTTTTGTTTGATCGAAAACTCCCTCCTCACCTGAAAAGCGATTGATATAAAAACACGCCTACTGCATTGAATTGACGGGCCTCTTTACAAACATTCCACTGTAAATAAGCCCCTCTAAGCGCCCCCTGATTTGATATAAAAAACACACAGAGAAAAATAAACCAAAACTAATATGGATATTTTTACTTAGCCAACAGTTCGTTAATTTCACTCCCACGAATCACTGTATCCGACTCAACAAGCGATGGACCGCAGACTGCGCCGGAGCTTATAACTTCAAATACTTCCTTAAAGAGCAAGCCTTAACCAATCATCAAAAATAAAAACTTTTAACACTAGAAAATATATCCTTCATAGACTTTCATAATACATAACTAGGCCGTAACAAAAGTTCTTACCAATCGACTGCGCACCAAAACGCCCGAGTGCCTTTTTGAAAAGTATAGCCCGACTGTTCGGGTGCACATGAGTAGGTAACGTAGGTACCATCTGATGGTAGAAATATATGGTCTCAAAGTCTCCAATATGTTGATGAAGCAAGTGCTTATCTATTGCCCCAGCGATCTTTTTTGCTAATCGCTGATATTTGTACAACCTCTCGAATGATAGTCGCTCCATTGGAGCTGTGCGCCTTATTCCTTTTCTTCGAGAATCCTCAATATCGCGGCCGAAGGCATGACCGATATTGTTTCTTAAGTTGCGCATAGCCTCTAAGTCGCTGATGTTACTTTCTAGAACGGTAGGAACGGTACCAAACATAGACTTATAAGCAGCTATTCTCGATGACCAGTCACCTTTCACACAGTTTTTGACGTGAACCCCAATATTCGACTTAAGAATATTGCCATGCTTAAGCACATAAATCCCATCAATCGATTTTGAAGCGCCATAAAGAACCCCAACATCGGACTCAATCGCAAGAGAAACAATAGCGGAAATATAAGTCTCCAAATATGAAACCAAGGAAACAAGTGCATTTAAGTTCGTCCAATTTTCAAACTCATTAAATCCACTCGACCAATCTTTCATATCTTTAAATAATGCGGCTTTTTGTTCATCTTTAAAAACTAGGTGCTCCGTCGGGAGATCTTCCCATTTCGCAACACCACCAAGATGCGTATAGACGAGCTTAATAGTAGGCATGTATGCCCAATAAGATCGATAAAGTTCGCGTTCGTGGCTCTTAAAAACTTGATATGGCCATGAAGATACCTCGCGGGGAACCCAGCGTACAAATTGCTTTTGACTTCGAGCCATAACTCCCTCGGAGCATAAAAATGTTGAATTTAGTAATTACTTTTAGTACTCGTACAACCTATCAGGGGGTATGCCAACCCCACTAAAAAGTCCAACTTAATTTTTCCTAAGAGACAAATTACAGATCAATAGCTACTTTAAAAAAATGCAAATGTTACGAGACTAGCTTGAGCAGTTTAAACTCTAGAGAACCGCTGCGAATTTATTGCTTCAAGAAAAACTTCACATCTCGCCCAGAGGAGTGGACAAAATTGGCGATTTCTCAACGCCTACGCCTAGCCTTGATGAGATGAATAAATATGATGCCATACTTATGCCATTACAGGGAGGGGATTTCGAGCAAAACTCTCCCGTCCTTCATATACAGAAAAGGATCCCAAACGACTCTTAGAAGCTTCCTAGAAATCAAAGGATTCTCACCTTATTTGGCAAAGTCGATCAGATCGTATAAAAAATCTCGCCCTAACCAGCAGTGAGCAAAAAAAATCATCTAGCAACACCCGCCGTGTATCCCCTCCTGTATCCTTAATCTCGAAAAAAATAATAAATATTGAACAAAATCAAATAATTGCATGCCTGGTTCAAACGACGCCGGGGCACCAGACACTAGTTTCTGGCTGTCTCAGACAGTCTACGAAACACCCCAAGAAGCCCGCCCCGTGCGGGCCAGGGCCTCGCGCAGCACCTGCTCCAGCAGGATGAAAAACCCGTGGATATGCGCCTGTTTCAACGCCTGGGGCCGGGTGACCAGGTAGACGTCCAGCGACGGCAGTTCAATCTCCGGGAAAATTTCGCTCAGGCCCTCCGCCAGGAGACGCGGCAGCACCGCGATGCCCATGCCGCGCCTCACCGATTCAAGCTGCACGTTGAACGAACTCACGCGGATCGCGGCATGGTCCAGCCCCGCCGCCTTCGCCGCGCGCATGGGCGGCAACAGGTCCAGCGGCGGCAGCAAGGCGATACTGGCCGCCGTGGCGGGGGTGAGCGCTGGGCATCGCTGCAGGTAAGCAGCCTGCGCGAACACGCCGTAGTCGAGTGTGCCCAGCGCTCGATAGATCAGCGAAGGTTCGCCCAGATGCGCGGTGCGCACGGCGATGTCGGCCACGCCGCGCACGATCTTGTGAAAGTCGGTGGTGACCAGTAACTCCACGGCACAGCCAGGGTGCAGGGCGGTAAAACGATTGGCCGCTTCCAGGATCGAGGCCGAAAACCCCTCGCCGGCACTGACCCGTACCGTGCCGCTCAGCACGGCCCGCGCCCCGTCCCCCTCCATCATCGACTGGCGGCGCAGGCCGGCCTCGGCCGCCAGCGCGACGTCCACCAACGATTGCCCGCGCGAGGTCAGCCAGCATCCCTCGACGCCGCGCTCCACCAGCGGCTCCCCGAGGGCGGCTTCCAATTGGGTCAAGCGCCGGGAAACGGTGGACGCCGCTACCCCCAGCAACTGACCCGCTTGCAGAAAACTGCCACGCCGCGACACGGCCAACAGCAGACGAAGATCATCCCAATTTGCTTGCGACGCCATACCCGTGCTCATCCCTGGTCTGCAAATATGCAAAGCCATTATGCCGCAGTCGCCGTTTTTCACGCGTGGTCTCAGCGGTATATCTAGCGGCCTTCTAAACACTTGGTATGGCCTGAATGAACTCAAATCCCCATCGTCTGCACAGTACGTTCGTGACCGGCGCCACCGGTTTGCTGGGCAACAACCTGGTCCGCGAGTTGGTTGCACGCGGCTACTCGGTCAAGGCCCTGGTGCGCTCGCAAACCAAGGCTGAACAGCAGTTCAGTGACCTGCCGGGCGTGGAATGGGTGGTGGGCGACATGGCCGATGTCGGCGCCTTTGCGTCGGCGCTGCAAGGCTGCGACACGGTGTTTCACTGCGCGGCGTTCTTTCGCGATAACTACAAGGGCGGCAGCCACTGGGACGCGCTCGAAAGGATCAACGTGACCGGCACACGAGCATTGCTCCAGCATGCCTACGACGCAGGGGTCAGACGGTTTGTGCACACCTCTTCGATTGCCGTGCTCGACGGCGCACCCGGTACGCCCATTGATGAGACGTGCCTGCGCGCCGAAGCCGATGCGGATGACTACTACCGCAGCAAAATCCTCGCTGAGCGTGAAGTGATGAGGTTTCTGCAAACCCATCCCCGGATGGGCGCGTGCATGGTACTGCCTGGCTGGATGTGGGGGCCGGGCGACCGTGGGCCGACGTCCTCGGGGCAATTGGTCAGGGACGTGATCAATGGCAAGCTGCCGGGGCTGATCCCCGGCACCTTTTCGCTGGTCGACGCTCGCGATGTGGCCTTGGCACACATTGCTGCCGCCCAGTACGGGCGACGCGGCGAACGTTATCTCGCGGCCGGCCGCAACTTGACCATGCGCCAGTTAGTCCCGCTGCTGGGACGGATTGCCGATGTGAAAACCCCGTCCCGACAACTGCCACTGCCCGTGCTCTACCTGTTGGCCGCCGTGCAAGAGACCTACGCCTACATCACCGGTAAACCCATTTTGCTGAGCATGGCGACCTTGCGGCTGTTGATACGCGAGGAGCACCGCACCTCGTTCAACCACCGCAAGAGTGAAAAGGAGCTTGGCCTGAGCTTTCGCGCGCTGGAGCAGACCGTCACCGATACGGTGGCTTGGCACCAGCAGTACGGCGGGGTGTAAAAAAGCCCCAGGCCAACAGGCCTGGGGCTTTTTTGTGGGCACCGGCTCAACGCTTTTGCAGCGCCTCCAGGCGTGCCGGCAAATCCTCCTCGGGAAAACGCTCATGCAACACCAGCAACTGTTCGTCCGCCGCTTTGGTTTGCCCCGCTTCACGCAACCGGATAATTTCCCGCAGCCCCTCCTCCAACGAAGGCTGGGCAACCGGTGCGCGCTTGCTCATTTTTGCCATGGACTGATCCGCCATCGCGCCGGCAATTTCGGCCTGAACCGGCGCACTTTCGGTCTTGGGCGCGGCGGCGATGCGGGCCATTGGTGCTGGGGCGGATAACGCCTGAGGTGCCGGCCGTGCAGCTTCTTCGTGCACGGCGGAGAACGTAGCGGTGGAGATTTCGGTTTGCGGCACCGGCTCGCGCATGACCACGCCGATCATCAACGCCAGGCCGGCCACGGTGGCGAATGCCATTTGCCAGCGTGGGCGTTGGCACGCTTGCAGCCAGCGTTGCCACAGGTTCGGTTGCGGCGCCGGGGCTTCGCGGCGGGCGGTGTTGAGGATGAAGGCGTCGAGGGACGCGGGCGGCTCGACCGTGCTGTGTTGACGAAAATGCTGGAGCAGCTCGTCGTCATTGTCCGGAGTGTGTCGGGAATCAGTCATACAGATACCTCTTCGGCCAGCAGACGACGCAGTTTCTGCAAGGCGTAGCGCAAGCGGCTTTTTACGGTTTCCAGCGGGGCGTTGGTGAGCGTGGCGATTTGTGGCACGTCGAGATCGCCGTGCACGCGCAGCAGGAAGACTTCGCGCTGGTCTTCGGGCAAGGCTTGCAGGGCGGTGTCGAGGCGCGCCTGGTCGCGGCTCAGGCTCAACTGTTGCTCGGGGCCGGCGCTGTCGTCGGCCTGGGCGTGCAGTTGCTCGTCGTAGCTGTCATGCAGCGGGTTATGGATGCCGTGCTTGCGCCAGTGGTCGATCAGGCGGTTGCGGGCAATCTGGAACAACCACGTACGAAAGCTCGCCCGGCCTTGTGGCTGGGTGCTGCTGCGAATCAGGCTGAGCCAGGTTTCCTGGTAGATCTCCTCGGCCAGTTCGGCCTTGTTGCAGAGGGATATGAGGAAACGGTAAAGGCCCTGGCGATGGCGCGCGTACAAGACTTCGAACGCGGCGGCGTCGCCGGTGCGGTAGCGGGCCAGCAGGGATTCGTCGCTGGGTGGATCATCGGGAACAGCCATGTAAGGGGCGAACTCCTTTTGTAAAGTTAGCGCTGCTCAAAGGTGGGAGGGAGCTTGCTCCCGATGGCGGTTTATCAGTAACCGATGTATTGACTGCTCTAGTGTCATCGGGGGCAAGCCCCCTCCCACATTCAGGGTTTCAGGCTTTGGGCCAGTTCGACCAATTGCACGAATTCATTGCGCAGGCCGAACGGGTCATCGCCCCGCGCCGAGCGGGCCAGTGCTGCGGTGTCCTTCAAGCTCATGTTGCCAGTGTAGCGGCCATCGCCCTTGAGCTGTTGGGCGAAGGCGGCTACCGCCGCCGCGAAGCGCAGGTCGTCACTGGCCTTGGTGATGTCTTGGCTGATGGGCCGCTCGATCAAGCGGCTATCACCGCCTGCCGCAGGCTTGTAGCGCACGCGCAGCATCGCCAGTTCATCGGACTTAGCTTCGACCGCAGGCGCGCTGGCGTAGCGCAACGGCTCCAACCAGCCCTTCTCGCCCTTCGGTACGATTTCGTACAGCGCGGTCACGGTATGCCCTGCGCCAATTTCGCCGGCGTCGACCTTGTCGTTGTTGAAATCCTCACGCTTCAAGGCGCGGTTTTCATAGCCCAGCAAGCGATATTCGCTGACCTGGGCCGGGTTGAATTCCACCTGCAGTTTCACATCCTGCGCCACCACGGCCAGGGTGGAACTGAGTTGGTCCACCAGCACTTTGCGGGCTTCGCGCAGGGTGTCGATGTAGGCGTAGTTGCCGTCGCCCGCATCGGCCAGTTGTTCCATCAGGTGTTCGTTGTAGTTATCCACACCGAAGCCGAGTGTGGTCAGCGCGACGCCGCTTTTACGCTGCTCGGCAGCCATCTGCTTGAGGCTGTCGAAGTCGCTGATGCCCACATTGAAGTCACCGTCGGTGGCCAGCAGGATGCGGTTGATGCCCTTGTCGATAAAGCCTTCACGGGCCATCTGATAGGCCAGTTCGATGCCGGATGCGCCTGCCGTGGAACCGCCAGCAGTGAGTTGATCAATGGCATTGCGGATCTTGGCCTTGTCGCGCCCCGAGGTGGGCTTGAGCACCACGCGGGATTCACCGGCATACACCACCAGCGAAACCCGGTCCTGATCACGCAACTGATCCACCAGCAATTTCAGCGTGCCTTGCACCAACGGCAAGCCTTCGCGGCGGTCCATGGAACCGGACACGTCCACCAGGAACACCAGGTTGGCCGGCGCCAGCTCCGCCACGGCACGGTCGGACGCCTTGATGCCGATGCGTAGCAGTTGGGTGTGCGGGTTCCACGGTGTGGCAGCGAGTTCGGTGGTTACGCCAAACGGTGAGCCGTCGCTGGGCAGTGCGTAGCTGTAGGGAAAGTAGTTGACCATTTCCTCCAATCGCACAGCGCCTTCGGGCGGCAGGCTGCCTTGGTTGAGGAAACGTCGTACGTTGGCGTAGCTGCCGGTGTCGACATCGACGCTGAAGGTGGAGACCGGTGTTTCGGCCACACGGTGCACCGGGTTGTCCGGCAAGTTGGCGTATTGCTCACGGGGTTCGCTGCGGTAGTCCATGGCCATGGACTCCTGCATCCGCATCGGGGCGGGCATGGCCATGCGTTTGACCAGTGCGCCTTGCATCGGCGCGCTTTGCAGCTCGGCGACAGGGGCGGCCGGTTCGGCCAAATCGGGGGAAGAGGACGACTCACACCCAGCCAGCGCCACCAGCACGGTAACGGCAAAACCTTGGGCGGCAGGACGCAGGAAGAGCAGAGGATGGGACATGGGCTGAGCCTCGTGAGTGAATGATCTGTTCACAAGGTCAGACGCGGGGGGTGGGGTGTTCGGGTTAATTCGGATTCAGATAACACTGCAGACCAATTGTGGGAGGGGGCAAGCCCCTCCCACAGTTGAACCGAGGTTATTGACTCAGTCCGTGCCGTACTTGGGGTTGCGCGGGCCGTATAGGATCCCGGCGCGTTGGCCCGGTGACAGCAACCGCGCACTGGTGATACCGGCAATCGGGTGCGCTGCATCGGTGGAGCTGTTGATCACCTGCTTGACCGCCGCCGTAATCAACATGCCCACCAGGCCACCGCCGTTGTTGTTGCCTTCCTCGCTGGACGCGCGTGCGGTGCCGGTCCACAAGGTGGTGCCGGTGCGCAGGTCGACCAGTTTGGCCGAAGCGGTCACGGCGGTGTCGCTGGCGATCAGCATGTACTTGGTGCCGTACTCGCTGACGGTGATGTACAGCGCCGCGTCCGCGCCAAAGATGTCATGCAGCTTGGTCGGCGCCAGGCCCTGGATATCGTTGGCGGTGGTCAGGCCGTTCTGGCGGAAGGTTTCGTCCACCAGAGCGATCGGCAACACGTAGTAACCGGCTTCGGCCAGCGGGTAGGTCACTTGCGAGACCAGGCTGTACGAGGCCTGCACTTCCGGGGATTCGTTGATCGGTGGCAGCACCAGGATCGACTTCGGCCGCGCCTGTTTATACGCCGTGTAATCCACGGTCTTGGGCGTCGCACAACCGCCGAGCAACGCCAGGGCCAGCAAGGCGCCAGTGAGTTTTAACAGGCTCATTTGGTGGCCACTCCGGTCTTGGCGTTTTTCAGCAGAAAGTCCATGTAGGCGGCGGACTCAGGAAACAGTGCTTTCTCGGTGCGGAACTCCTGCACCATCTGATCATCCTTGCCCATGCTCAGGTAGAGCATGCCCAGGTGCGCGTGGTAACCCGGCGGCGCCTTGCGGCCACTGGCGTTGATCTTTTGCAGATCGCGTTCCAGTGCCTCGACCTGCGCTTCCTTGGGCTCGCCCTTGAAGTACTCATAAACCTGCGGCTGGTAGCTTTCCCATTGATACAGGGGTTGGGGCGCCGTGTGGCACCCGGCGACTGCCGCGATTGCTGTCAGCATCAGCGCCAACTTCACTGCCTTGCTCATCCGTGTACTGCTCCTTGAGGTGTTGCTGATCAGTTGCGTGGGTTCCAGGCACCGGCGTTGATGCCGTCGACCAGGCGGTTGATCGCTTCGCGCATGGCCAGGTCCAGGACCTTGCCATTGAGGGTGGAGTCGTAGCTGGCGGTGCCGCCGAAGCCGACCACTTCACGGTTGGACAGCGCGTATTCACCGGCGCCCTGGGTGGAATACACCACTTCGGAGGTGCTGATGTTGACGATGTTCAGCGCAACTTTGGCGTAGGCCACTTGGGTTTTGCCACGGCCGAGGATGCCGAACAGCTGGCGGTCGCCGGTTTCTTTGCGGCCGAACTCGGTCACGTCGCCGGTCACTACGTAGTCAGCGCCCTTGAGCTTCTGCGCGGTGCCTTTGATCGCGGCTTCCTGGGAGATTTCGCCCATGTTGTCGCGGTCCAGCACGCTGAAGCGGTTGGTTTGCTGCAGGTGGGTGATGAGGATGGTCTTGGCCTGGCCGCCGAGACGGTCAACGCCATCGGAGAAGATGCCGCGCATGTAGCTGGAGCGGTTGTCGAACTTACCCACGGCAATCGGCACGCGCACGCCAGAATAGGCAACGTGGGCGCTGGCAACCTGCTCCACCGGCATGGCGCGATTGCTTTCGGTGGCGCAACCGGCCACGGTCAGCAGCGCTGCGGCGGTGAGGCCTGACAGCAGGATTTTGGAGAGTGCTTTCACGTAGTGCTCCTGGGGTGATAAATCGGTAGTAGACAGCATTAACGAGAGGGAATGGCGCGCAGGTCATCGACGATGTCGCGACTCAAAACGCCGGTATAAAAACGCTCGACGCTGGAGTTACCGGAGTTGGTGATGATACCGCCCATGGTCCTCCACTTTTGTGCTTCACCCATCACACCGGCGGGCACAAGGTTGTTACGCGTCTTGGCAAAATGCAGCACCTCGCCAGCCCCCTTCTTGACCTTGACCTGATAGCTGAAATCGACAGCGGCCAGAATGGTGTTGTCATCCACGATCAACGTCGAGAGGCCACCTTTGGAGTCCGGGATATGGCGCGTATAGACGATGCTCACGTCCAACAGGTAATCGGCCTTTTCCTTGCTGGTCGCATAACGCTTGGCGCTGAGCAGGCGGTCGACCAGATCGACGCCCAGTTGCTGGCGCACCTTGTCATCCGGCAAAAAACGCTCGTTCTTGCCCACCACTTCAACATCAAAGGTATCGAGCCAGTAAGTGGCCGTCTTGGGAATAGTCACCGGCGCCGGAGAAATATAGTACTCCGGCTTGGAGGCGCAGCCCGCCATCAGGCAGGCAACGAGGAATACGGCAAACGCGCGCATGTCTGAATTCGTCCCTGAAAAGTATCGTGCTTTAAACAATCGCGGCATTTTACGGGGTTGAGAGGGCTTCTCAAGTGCTTTCGGTCGCCTGCGTGCGCCGCCGCACATTTCTCAAGTTGTGTACCATGCGGTCGAGACACTGTGTTGGGTCTGTTTATTAATAGGGATATTGCGTGTTTAAAGTCTTCCTCCGGGCTTCGGCCCTGCTCGCCGCGCTGTCGATGACCGGCTGCGTTTCCTACACCGTCACCGGCCCTATCGCCGCCCCGCTCCACCCCGTAGCTGTCAGCAGCCCGCGCAGCGCGCAAATTGCTGATGTGGCGGTGAGCGCCGCCGACGTCAACGAGGCCAACAAGGCTGCCATCAGCAGCTCCCTGACGGCCCAGATCACCCAGTACGTGCGCACGGCGGGTTACTTCAAGCAAGTTACTGAGTACCCGGTACGCCTGGGCGAGCAGGACGTGACACTTAAATTCAACATGACCGCCCTCAAAGGCCATCGCGCACCGCACCCGGCGTACGTCCCCGGTGCGCTGCTGACGCTGACCATCTGGATCTGGGTCAACGGCCCGATCTATGTGGACAGCTTCGAGGTGGCCGGCGACCTGGTGATTGTCGACCGCACTGGTAAAGAGCTGACCAAGGCCAAGGACTCGATCAAGTTCGAGCACAACGTCGGGCTTTACAGCGGCCAATATTGGGCGCCTTCAATGGGCGGCCAACAGCTGACCAAACTGGTCGGGCAATTGCTCGACACCGCCACTGCCAACCTGGCCAAACCGTAATTAAAGGAAGCGAAACATGAAAGGATTGATCAAACACAGCCTGGTACTCGCAGCGGTCTTGCTGACCGGTTGCGTGTCCTACTCGCAGCACGAACTGCCAGCCGTACAGACCTGGCCACCGACCGCCAACGCACCGGCGCAAAAGCCCACGGCGTATGTGCACACCACCGCGCAGAACCACGTCAACGGCGGCCCGGGCAACGCAGCCGTCGGCGCCCCGGTGGTGATGTGGGAAAAGGCCGTGGCCGATTCGTATCGTGACTCCCAGCGCTTTTCGCGGGTGAGCACCGACAAGGTCGACTCGGACATCTACGTGGATGCCACGCTGCACAACAACGAGGAATACAGCCCGGTGTCGGCGTTTATCACCGGTTTCACGTTCTTCGTTATCCCGACCACAGCGAAAAACATCTTCACCCTGGAGACAGTGTTCAAGGACAAGGAAGGCAAGGAACTGGGCCGCGTCAAAAAGAGCGAATCGGTGCGCACCTGGATGCATCTGGTGCTGATCGTGGGCATCCCGTTCCAAAGCGACACACGGGAAGTGGTCGAGGCGTTGACGCGCAGTACGCTGGATGAGGCGGTGCAGCGCAAGTTGCTGTAACCCCACCCTCTGTAGGAGCGAGCTTGCTCGCGAAAAACCGGAGAACACCGCAGGCATTCAGCATGTCTGCGGTATCGTTACCGGCCTCAGCTCACTTGATCAGGTCAGGTCGAGTGGTCTTGAGCATCGCTGCGCTCACCGCGCCCTGAACCGAGCAGGTGATCATGCCATTGCTGGTCTTGGCCAGGTCACCGGGTGCGGGCTCGACCATCAAGATGCGTTCGGCCGTATCGGTGACCAGCTTGCCCGCGTTGTCATCGCCGCCTTCCGGCACCCAGGCTGATTGCTTGTGCGACCAGATCTGCGCACGCGCGTAGATACCGTTGGCTTTCTCCAACGCCGTACCCGGTACTTTACTCAGCTGTGCGTAAAGCGCGTCGGGCGCCTGCTCGGTGTAGAAACCCCAGTTGATGATGCGCGAGCCCATCAGGTCCTGATCTTCGGCGAAAAAGCCGGTCAAGGTCATACCGTCAAGCGTCAGTGGCGTGTCGAACATCCAGCGCTGGCCCATATCGGACTTTGTGCCGCCGCTGAGCGTGATCTTGCCGTTCGCTACCTTATGGGCGACACGTTCCGTGAGCCCTGGCTGGCTTACTACCGCCAAAGAGTTCTGGTCGCAGGCGAGAAAATTTTGCAGGGCAGGCGCCGCAGCGAAGCTGCTGGTGCAGGTCGCCAGGGCCGTGAGTGAGATAAACAGACGATACAGTTTCATTGACAGCTTCCTTGGGTCTAAATAATTGCGGGCCGGAAAGGTCAGGCGCATAGCGGGGGATTTGCGTCCATAAGGTGCCACTCCGGCTTATTGTGGAAAAGGGACTTGAAGCATTTGAGGAGAAGAGCCGTGACCGCCAACTGCGCGCTTTAGAACGAAAAGCGCGCAAGCTGGGGATACAACTGGTCAAGGCAGATTGATTTTTTAAGAGCAAAAACAATGGGTTATATTTTTTTGATAAGAATTTGCTCCCGTTGGACTGCGCAGCAGTCCCATTCTTTGTGAACAAGGAACGGACCACCTATATCGCAGCCCAGCGGGAGCAAGCTCCCTCGCCACAGGTACGGCGTTCGTCCTTAACTGACTGGCATTAGGGCAAGCCCCCTCCCACATTGGATCGGGTTTACAGCCTTAGCTGGCGTCTTTGCTTTGGGTTGCGCCAGGCACGAGGGTCAACCCCGGCTTTTCCACGTCACGGGAGACATGGGCTTTGACTTCCGACACGCCGCCCTCTTCGTCGTTGTGGATCACCAACACGCCTGGCCGGCGCAGTTGCTCCAGGTCGCCCTCCGCCAGGCTGAAGCTTTCGCTCAGGCGCTTGTCGCTGAGGGCCTTGGCCTCGGCGCGGCGCTGGGCGAATTTGCGCCCCTTGCGTTGCTGGTAGCGCGCCCAGGAGACCAGGATCACGGCGTTGAACAACGCAATCCACAGGTAGATCTGCAAGGTGTTGAGCGCGGCGAAGATCGGCGCCTCGATGCGCGGGCCGCCGTGGGTGTCGAGCATCGAGGTGATCCCACGCGCCAGCAGCCAGACCAGTCCGGCCCAGGCCATCAGGGTCAGGATCACGTCGATGATCCACATCACGGTACTTTGGCGAGTTCTGACCAGTTTCATGATCACGCCTCCTCTTCAACAGGTTTGATACCGCGATCGGGGCTGACCCAACGCGCGCGTTTCTGGTGCTGGTTGAACAGCACTTTGGGGAAACTGACCAACGTGGTGAACAGGCTGACCAGCCAGAACACCATCGGGTACCACACGGTCCAGAACAGGGTTTTCCACAGGTCTTTCTCGTAGCGGCGGTCGATCAGGATGCTGACTGCGAATTGCAGCAGGCACACCATCGCCAACACCAGGCCGGTAAAGGCCGGCGGCATCAGTGAGTCCACGGCGATGGCCTGGGGCAGCGGGATGAACTTACCCACGCCCCAAAAGATCACCGACAGCATGAAGGTGAAGGCCCAGCCGGTGGACAGGCAGTATTCGAACAACAGCGGCCACAGGTAGCGGTGACGCCATTGCCAAATGCCACGAATGTTTTTGAACAACACTTCGGCACCACCCTGGGCCCAGCGCAGGCGTTGTTTCCACAGGCCGCCGACGGTTTCGGGCATCAGGATCCAGCACAGTGCGCGCGGCTCGTAGAAGATGCTCCAGTGGTCCAGTTGCAGCTTCCAGCTGACGTCAATGTCTTCGGTGATCATGTCGGTGGACCAGTAGTCGATGCGGTCCAGCGCCTTTTTACGGAACGCCACCACCACACCCGACACGGTGAAGATCCGCCCGAACACGCGCTGGGTGCGCTTGATCAAGCCGATGATCGAGGAGAACTCGCCCACCTGCACGCGGCCGATCAAGGTCGAGCGTGTGCGGATGCGTGGGTTGCCGGTCACGGCGCCCAGGCGCGGGTTGTCGAGCATCGGCGCGACCATGTAGGCCGCTGCGTTTTTATCAAGCAGCGCATCGCCGTCGATGCACACCAGGTATTCACTGCGCGCCGCCACGGCGCCCATGCGCAAGGCCACGGCCTTGCCTTGGTTCTGCGCCAGGTGCAGCACCCGCAGGCGCGGATGTTCCAGCGCCAGGGCATCGAGCACGGCGGCGGTGTTGTCTTTGGAACCGTCGTTGACTGCGATCACTTCGATGTTCGTGTACAGCTGACCGAGCGCCGCATGGATGGTGTCGGCGGCGTTATCTCCCTCGTTGTAGCAAGGGATGATGATCGAGATCAGCGGGTTGCCGGCCAGGGTCGGCGCCGGGGTGTCTTCTTCCCAAGGCCAGTGGCGCTCCCAGTGCAGCCAGAAGTACAAGCCGCCGGCAATCCACAACGCCGACATGAACAGCGGATAGAAGAACACGAAGTCCATCAGGAACTGCCCGGTGACCAGGAAGATCAGGCCCAGGGGCACGCCCAAGACCAGTGCCAGCACGAATAAAGCCAGGATTCTGTCGAACATGGTCAAGGGTTCCATTGGTTGGAAAGGGCCGGACGCACAGTCTTCAGGTCCGGGGAATTTTCCAGGAAGTTGTCCGGGTAGTAGCCAAAACTCGTGACACCCTGGCGCTTGAGTACACCCATCCATTCGGCCATTTGCGCGGCGGACAGGTCAGGGGCACCCGGGGTACGCCAGTCTTTGGCTTGCAGCTCGAATACGGTTCGCTGCATCGCACCGGGGCGGGCCTTGACCGTCGCCACCAGCTTTTCCAGCCAGGCGTTGGAGTTTTTCAGCGTCTCGCCTTCCATCAGCGGCATGGCCATGGGCGCGGTCCAGTCGTAGGTCTGCAGGAAGTCATCGAGGTTCTGCGCGAACCAGGCTTCGCTTTCGGGGTTGAGCATCGGCTGCGCGAAGATGTTGCGCGCGGTCAGCACCTGCGGCCCGGCAATGGCGCGGACCTTGGCGGTCAGCTCATTGGTGAAGTCGATCAGGTAGCGGCTCTTGAAGCGCGTCCAGCGCTGCATCGCCGCAGGGTCGGCGCGCAGGGCCTCGATGCTGCCCGGCAGGCCGTTGGCGGCATAGGCCTTGAGTGCGGCGGGGCTGGCATCTTCGAAGTCCGAGAACACCGCGTCGTCGTGGTACAGCACCCCGTCGATGGCACTGTTGCGCGCCAGGTCTTCATAGAGCTCGCCAATGATTTTGCGCACTTGCGGGTCGAACGGCGACAGGCGTTTGTATTGATCCGGGTCGATGCCCACCTTGCCGCTTTCCGGGTCCCAGCGCGTCACACGCGGCAGCTTGGGATCAAGGGCAAAACTCAGCACTGGCATCCAGGCATACACGCTGGCATGGGCACGGGTGTGCAGCTGCCAGGCGACGCGGTTGAACAGGTCGGCGCGCATCGGCAAGTGGCGGTTGGGGAAGTACAGCGAGTGCACCAGGCCGTCACCCTTGGGGTCGGCGAAGGCTTGCAGGAACACCGTACCGGCGCCCATGTCCACCACACGTTGCACCAACTGGTCGAGGTTGCGCGCTTGTTGGGCGGCATCCGGGTCGTAGACGTTATCCAGGTCCACATGCAGCACCCGCAGCGGTGCCGGGGTTTGCACCGCGACGATGCTGTTGGCGAAATGCTCGCCATCCGGGTCGGAAGCCACCAGGAAGCGCGGGCTGTTCATCAGGTTATCGGAGCTGTCGAGGCCGTCTTCCAGGGTCAGGGCCATCTGGTAGCCCTGCTCGCCGACAATGGCCAGCGAGGTGCCTTTGGCCGCGCCGTATGGCCATACCCAGACCCGTGGCTTCTTGCCGGTCACGGTTTGGATTTTGTTGGAGATCGCCACCACATCCGCACGCAACCGCGCATCGAACTGCGCCTGGCTTTCATAACGCCCGGTAGCCGGGTCAAAACGCAACGAGGTCGCCGCCGGCTCCAGGTTGCCCTGGGGGTTGGCGAGGATGCCTTTGTGATTGGCGTCGGTGTGTGCGGCGATTTCCACCAGGCCGGACTGGGACACTTCACGAATCTGCTGCCAGGTCAGGAACTCGCCACGCGGCCGGGGCGAGCCGGCAAAGTCCACCGGCTGGTTGAGCGGTGTGTCGATCCAACTGCCCACTGGCGCCAGCAGGGCCGGCCAGTGGTAGGCGCGCAAAATCGGCAGCACGCGGGTGTAGAAGCTCGAATAGCCATCGTCGAAGCTGAGCATGATGGCTTTGGGCGGCAATGCCGGGCCGCCACGGCGGGCGGCCAGGATTTGGTCAACGCTGACCGCCTGGTAGCCGTTCTCGCGCAGCCAGGCCAATTGTTCGATCAAACGCTCGGTGCGCACCGCCACCACGGCCTGGTCGGGATCGCGATCCGACACGTCGTGGTAGGCAATGCCCAGGAAATGGTTTTTCGGCCACGCCTGTTCGTTGAGCGGGGTCGGCCGCTCGGCGGGTGGAGTGAAAGGTGCGGGTTGCTGGGCGCAGGCACTGGCCAGCAATACACCCAGAACCAACAAGCAACGGCTGAGGAAGGTCATGGTCAGGCTCTTTTAGAAACGGTAAGTGAGGTCGACGAGCAGGCGCAGATCGCGTTCGCGATCACCGTCGTAAGGTCGGCTGATCAGGCTCAGGTTGGCGCCAACGTCCAGTACATCGTTCCAGCGATAGCGTTGGCCGTAGCCGATCAACGCCATGCCGCCGGTGGAGTAATCACGCTGGCTATACGTACCCGCACCGACCTGGAACTGCTGACTCCACTGGGTCTCGTAGCGGTGATAAAGCACATGGTTGATGGTGAGGACGGGCAGCACGGTGAAATCCGACTTCGGATTGAAGTACACCGTGTCTTCCTTGCTGTTGCGACTGGCGCCGACTTCCAGGCCCAGGTCGACTTGCACCCTCGGCGAGCTATAGAGGCCCTCGCGGCCGCTGAGTAGGGCTTCGAAGCGGTCGTTGCCGTCGCTGAAATGGGACGGGCTGAGGGTCAGTTTCCACTCGCGGCTTTCGTTGGCGCGCCAGCGGACAAACCCGCTGCCGCCGTTGGCCGTGATGCCGTCATTCAGCGCGCGCAACGGCGTGGTGCTCAGCAGGTAGCCGAGGCTGCCGCCGTATTGCCAGTGGTCGTTGATGTCGCGGGCAATCGAAATCGCGGCGCCTTGTTTGGAGCCATCGCCGTAGGAATGGTTGGAGACCTCGGCTTCGATGGTCATGTCGCGGGTGCGCCGCTCTACACCGACCACCTGCCAGCGATGCTGGCCGGTGCCCTCTTCGAAATCTGCACGGGCGTAGCCGGCACCCGCGAACAGGCGCCAGTCTTCGTCGATGGGCGGCGTGTAGAGACGGCTTTCGATGCCCCAGTCACGACTCCCCGAAACCGCCCCTGCCTCGCTGTCGTTACCGCCGCCGAAGCTTTTACCGGTGTAGGCCTCGACGCGCAGCTCAGCCATGTCATGCACATCGCGCAGGCGGCTGAGGCGCTGCACTTGGCGGTTGTCCGGGTTGCGCGCAACCACGTCGTCGGTAAGCACGTCGAGCTGGCGCCACTCCTGCAGGTCCATCGCGGTGTACGCCTGGCTCACTTCCAGGCCGATGTCGCGCGGGGCCTGGGCTTCGGTTTCCTTGAGGATGCCTTCGGCGCGCCGGGGCAGATCGCGGGCGCGGTACATGTCGGCCTGGGCCAGACGCAGGCCGACGTTGCCCGGAGCCTTGGCGACCAGCGCTTCCAAACCGGCTTCGCTGCCCGGCAGGTCGCCGCCGTAGACGCCAGCCTGGGCCGACAGTTGCTGGGCGTCCATCCACGCGTCGTTGGGGTTGCCGACGGGCAGACCCTTGAGTTCGACACGGGGTTTCTGGCTGTTGGCGAGCCCCTTGGCAACCTCGTTGGCGTCCTCGCCTTTGTCGCTTTCCTGCAAGGCGTAGAACAACGCAGTGGTGTCTTCGACCCGGTCATCGGGTTCGGCATCGGTGGCGCTCAGGGCCTGGCGATACAGCGGCTCGGCTTTTTCCGGCTGGCGTTGGTCGAGGTAGGACGCGGCCACCCAGCGCACGGCGTAGGTCGGCAATTGCACGCCTTCGCCTTTAAGAATTTCGTACTCACGGATCACTTCGGCGGTACGCGCCCGCGCCTTGAGCGCGCCGAGGCGGTCGATGCGCCAGCGCACCACGTCGTCATGGGCGGTGGCGTCCGGGGTCCAGCGGGCGAGCAGTTTGTCGTAATCCGCCAGGGCGCGGTCGGCAATCACGTAGCGGTCTTTTTCGCTGCGCGTGGCGAACTCGGCCATGCGCACGCGCTCGGCGGCGAGGTCGCCTTCCAGGCGCCGTTGAGTGACCGGGTCCAGCAGGCCGGGACGTTGGGCCGACAGGCGCAACGCGGCTTCCGGCAGGCGGGCCTTTTGCAGGGCAACGATGTATTCGCGGGCGACGTCGGGTTTGTCGCCGGCGCGGATAAACGCCTGGTCGAATTCAAACAACGCGTCGTAGTTCAAGCCGGCGCGGGTCAGCGCGTACCCCAGGGCCATGCGGCGGTTGGGGTCATCGGGCTTGGCGGCCACCAACGCACGGGTGCGTTGCACGGCTTCGGTGGTCTTGCCACCGTCGGCCTGGGTCAGGGCGAGGCCCAGTTGCAGGTCGATGTTATTTGGCTCACGCAGCAGCGCCTGGCGATAGACCGCCTCAGCCTGGGCCCACTGCTTTTGATTGCGATAGGTGCGCGCCACGGTGGCGAGCGCCTGGGTGCTGAGGTTGCGATGTTTACCCTCGGCCTCGTACACCTTAAGTACTTCAGCATCCTGGCCGGCCCAACCGGCGATCACCACATGATCGCTGACCTGGCCTGGCGTCTGGCGCTCGGCCGACAGCTGACGCAATTGGGTAAGGGCGGGTGTGAAGTTGCCGTTGCGCGCCTGGATGATCAGCGCGTCATAGGCCGGATCGGCCATGGCGAAAGCGGGCATCAATAGCTGGCTGCATAAAGCTGCCCCGACGAGCAGTCGCAACCGGCCTGATGCACTGAGTGGTAGGTTTCGCAACATATCGTGAGCTTCCTTACACACGGAAAGCTGTAACGATAGGTGGTCCTGCGCGATTCGCTGCAGGGTGCCGGCGTCTAATGACCCGGCCTAGCTTTCCTGTGTGAACTATCTCTTAGGAAAGTTGGCAGAAGGCCAATTCAGAACAATTGTTCAGAATTGCGGGCAAATCTGAAATGTGAATGCGGGAGCAGACTTGCCTGCAACAGAAGGGCTCGGTACGCATGAACGCCAGCCGTTTGACCTCTGTTGCGGGCAGGCCCGCTGCCCCATTATTTATTTGCGAGCCAGGGCAGATTATTTACTGCGCGCCGCTCACCGCACCAACTTTGGCCATCACAAAACCAATGAATTGCTCGACAGTCATCTTCTGGCCGTTGAACGTCACTTCATTGTTGGCGTAGTGCAGCTTGGACACCACGTCGCTGCCGACCAGGGTCGCCAACTGCGTGCCCACCGCCATGCCGCTGACCATCTCGGCGGCCATCTGGGATTGTTGCTCGATGGCTTTCGGGTCGGTCACGCCGCCGAGTTGCGCCTGCAGCGCGGAAACGTCAGCGATCATCGGCTTGGACAGGGTCAGGTTGGCGTCCAGCAGCGCAATCATCTGCTTGCCCAGTTCAACCGGTGGCAGCTCCATGGACACCGGCTTGGCCAGGTCGACCAGCAGGCTGAACTTGCTTTCGCCGTGGGTGGTTTTCAGCGACAGGTTTTCTACCGCCACTTGCGGCTTGGCGGCCAGGACCTGGTTGACGTTGGCTTCGGCCAGGGCTTGCTCGGCTTCGGTCAGTTGCAGCTCAGGTGCCGGCTGGTTGGCGGCGGCAGCGGCTTGTACCGGCTGCATCTTGTCCTGGTAAAGCTTGGTCAGCACCAGCATGGCCGGGATGTCGACATTCTTCATGCTCACAGCCAGCGCCGCCGAACCCACGGGTTTGCCTTGGTAGCCGATCTCGTCGATCTTGTAGTCGACACGGCCGGCCAGGTTGTTGTCCTTGGTTTCGCTGGAATCTTTCTGCTCGAAGCCTTTGACGGTCAGCACGGCTTTCTGCGGGCCGAAGGTGAACTTGCTGTCGGTCAGCTCAACGGTGTTTTGCCCGGTGTAGAAACCGAAGGTGGATTTTTCCAGGTTGCTGGCGATGGTCAGGCCCGACAGCTCGGCTTCGAAGGCTTCGCCATTGGCATCCACGGCGGCGACCTTGAGGCTGTTCATAAAGCCATCGGCCTTGACCTTCTGGCCCTCAGCGGTGCCGTCGAAGTTCATGTTGGCGCCAGAGAAGCTCACCGACGATTTGTCGTCCTTGAACTCCAGCGGCAGCAACTCGATGTTGCCGTTGACCGAACGGGTGTAGCCGATATTGGCCACGCCTTTGAGCGGCGACACGTCTTTGGCGGCGGCGAACCACTTCTCGGTAGTGGCGTTCTTTTCCAGCGCGTAGTGACTGGTGGCCATGACCGGCAGCCACTTGAGCGTCACCAGGCGCGAGAACGGCAGCGGGCCGTGTTCGATATGGTCGACAAACAGCAGTTCCGGGTTCGGGTTGTCTTCGCCGAAGACCGAGCCTTGGCCTTTCAAGCGGTAATGGGCGGTGCTGCTGAACACCCCACGATCCAGGGAGACCAGCTCCAGGGCCACGGTGCCATCGACGCCGGCCATGGAGGTCTGCAGTTCCTTGTTGGCGTTCTGGATCGCGGTTTGCAGCACCGGCTCCAGTTGTTTACCGGTGTACCAGGCGCCGCCTGCACTGACGACGCCAACGGCGACAACAAAACCCAAAAGAACGACTGCTGGCTTATTCATGAAGTGACCTGATCAAATCCTGTGAGAAGTGGGCTGTCTTCCTTGAACCCTGTAAGGGTTGGCTCAAGCCCGCCGAAAGCGGGGGAAGATTAGCACTGGCGGCCGTAAACGGCCCAGCCTTTCAGAGGGATCAGTTCAGTAGTAGTTCAGGAATACTCCAGCTCGATTTCATCCAACTGGTGATCGAAACTCTTCAAGCGCGCCGTCCAGGTGTACACCAGCACCTCAAACTCGCGGTGTATCACCGCATTGCCGGGGGTGTCGGCCTTGGGGTCGCAGAAGTCCAGTTGGTAGCGTTCGCGGGCCATCTGTGTCGCAACATCAGACAATTCCCGCGCATTATTGAGCCAATGCCTACCTTCGGCGACCTGATGATCGAGGGCCACGCACTGTTTTTTCAGGACTTCGAGGCTTTTTTCCAACGGCGTACCGGTGAGGTCGCCCATGACTTCCTGGAACGTGCGCCCCGGCTGCCAATAGCTGCCCCAGAAATAACGGTCGAACACCGTTTCCACCCGGCGCAGCGCAACCTTGGTGTCCCAGATCGCCACGCGGGTCTTGCCTTGTTCGAGGAGTTTTTTCTTGATGCGTTGATTCTGGTAAGAAGCCCAGGCCACCACGCCGATGGACAAGGTACCGATCACCAGGCAGGCGCTGTCGAGAAAGACCATGGCCTTGTCGAGCTGGTGGGCGAGCATGACGCCGTAGAAATACGCGGCCGATAACAGCACCAGTGCGAAGAGCACGCACCAGAAAGCGGGAGCATAAGGGTTTTTCATTATTGGAATCCCCATGAGCAAACGCGAGCAGTGTCAGGCAGGGCATCACGGCGCCCCACCTGACAAAGCATAGCTATCTGCTCAGGGTTTGCTGGCTTGCGCAGGTTGCGTTCGTCCGCTTTCCCAGCCGCCGCCCAAGGCCAGGAACAGGTCGATCTGACTCATCGCAACCTGGGTGTTGGCCGCCGCCAGCTGCGCCCGCACGTCGGTGTAGGTGCGGGTGGCTTGCAGGTCCGCCAGGAACGACGCACGGCCGGCCTGGAAGAAGCGGTGGGTCTGCCCCGCCGCTTCCTTGGCCGACTCACCCGCTTCGGCCAGTGCGTCGCGCCGTTGCAACTGCGCGGTGTATTGCGCCAGGCCGGTCTGGGTTTCGCGGATGGCGTTGAGTACCACTCCGTCGAAATGCGCCAAGGCGCCCTGGGTTGCGGCTTCGGCTTCGTGGACACGGGCACGGGCGCCGTTGGTCGGCACGGTCCAACTGATCATCGGGCCAAAACCCCAGCGGTTGGTCGCAGGCGTGCCAAGGTTTTCGAGCAGGCCGACGGTGCCCACCGTGGCGCCGATGGCGATGTCCGGGTACAGGGCGCCAGTGGCCACGCCGATCCGAGCGGTGGCGGCGGCCAGTTGGCGTTCCGCCTGGCGCACGTCGGGGCGGCGCTTGAGCAGCGCCGCGCCGTCACCCACGGGCAGCAGTTGGGCGATGTGCGGTAGCTCGGCGCAGCTGCCGGTGCCCGCTGGCAGTTGGTCCAGCGGCTTGGCCAGCAGCATCGACAGGCGGAACAACCCGGCCTGGCGCGCCGCTTCGTAGCGCGGCATGTCGGCGCGCAGGGATTTGTACTGGGTTTGCGAACGGGTGACCTGGGTTTCATCGCCACGGCCGGCGTCGCGCAGGCGCTGGGTCAGTTTGGTGCTTTGGGCTTGCAGGTCCAGGGACTCGTTGGCAATCGCCAGTTCTTCGTTGGCCGCGCACACTTGGGTGTAGGAACGCACCACATCGGCCACCAGGGTGATACGTGCGATATCGGCAGCGGCCTGGGCCGCATCGGCGCTGGCCTGGGCGCTTTCGATGCCGCGTTGCAAGGTGCCGAACAGGTCGAATTGATACGAGGTAGTGATGCCGACGCTGCCGATGTTACCCACCGGCACTTTGTCGGCCAGCAAAAATGCTTCGCCGGACTCCTGCAGGCGCTGCGCCTCGGCCTTGGCGCCGAGGCTCCAGCCGCCGGCAGATTCAGCCTGTTGGGTCTGGAAACGCGCACGCTGCAAGTTGGCAGCGGCCACGCGCAGGTCGGTGTTGGAGGCCATCGCTTGGCGCACCAGTTCGTCCAGGCGCGGGTCTTTGTACAGCTTCCACCAGTCGCTCGGCACCGGCGCCGACACCACGTTGGCGCCCTCGCCCGCGATTGGCCCTTGCAGGTCGCCACGGTTGACGGCGGCCTTGTCCGGCAGCGTGTAGTCCGGGCCTACCACTTGGCAGGCCGACAGCAACAAACCCAGCGCGGCGGTTGCCAACAGCTGCTTCATGGCGTGGCTCCGTCATTGGGCTTGTCGCCAATGATCGACACCGTGGCCGTGCGCCCGGCGATCATACGGAAGTCCGCCGGCACGTCGTCAAAGGCGATGCGCACCGGAATCCGCTGGGCCAGGCGTACCCAACTGAACGCCGGGTTGACGTTGGGCAACAGGTTGGAGCCGCTGCTGCGGTCACGGTCTTCGATACCGGCGACGATGCTCTGCACATGGCCCCGCAGGCGGGCGTTGTCGCCGATCACGCGGATGTCCACGGCCATGCCGACGTGGATGCCGTCGAGCTTGGTCTCTTCGAAATAGCCGTCGATATGGAAGGAATTGCTGTCCACCACCGACAACACCGGGTGGCCGGCGGTGACGAATTCCTGGGTACGCGGCGCGCGGTCGTTGACGTAGCCGTCCACCGGGCTGCGGATCACCGAGCGATCCAGGTTGAGTTGGGCCGAATCCACCGTCACTTGCGCTTCGGCCAGGGCCGACTGGGCACGGGCCACGCGGGACTGGCTTTCTTCCAGTTGCTCGCTGGGCACCAGGTTGCCGAGGCCACGGTTACGCTTGTACTCGCGGCTGGCCTGGGCCAGGGTTTCCTGGCGGTCGGCCACGGCGGCCTGGGCCTGGCGCAGGGCCAGCTTGAAGCGGTCCTGGTCGACGGCAAACAGTACCTGGCCCTTGGTCACCAACTGGTTGTCGCGCACGTCCACGCGCTGGATCAGCCCGGACACGTCCGGGGCGATCTGCACGATGTCGGCACGAATGTGGCCGTCGCGGGTCCAGGGCGCAAACATGTAGTACATGACCATGCGCCACACAACGACGACCGCGAAGCTCACGATCAACAGCGTCAGGACTACACGGCCGATGGTCAAAAAAGGTTTTTTCATGTCATCAGGTATCGACTGAGTGAGTCCACCGCGCCCAGCAACAGCGCGTAGAGCCCCACATTGAACAATGCCCGGTGCCAGACCAGGCGATAGAAGTGCATGCGCGTCAACAGCCCGTGCACCACCAGGAACAACACGTACGTAATGCCCATCAGCACCAGCAGCGTGGGCAGGAACACCCCGCTGATATCCAGATCACCGATCATAAAGGCGCTCCATCCGGCAGCGGCGCTTCCAGCTCCGTGCCACCAATAAATTCGACGCCGGGCAACAGCGCCAGGCGCAGGCCGGCCAAGGCGTGCAACAGGTGCAGGCGGGTGTCGTCTTCGTCCTGCAGGCCTTGCCCGTTGAGGGCGCGGCGCGTGCGGTCCAGGGTCATCAGCAGACCGCTGGGCGCGGGCAAGCGTTCACCCGCCTTGAGGCAGGCTTTGAAGTAAGCGCCGACGCCTTCCACCACTTGGTTGAGCAACACCCGTGGCACGCCGAGGATGCGCGGCGAATAGGCCAGCAGGTCGAGCAGGTTCAGCGCCACGCGCAAATCGCGCAGGGCGATGCCGGTGTCCTGGCCGGTAAGGGCCAGGCGCGGCAGGTGCTGCATCAGGCGATCGAGCATTTGCACGGCCAGGTGCCGGTGTTCAGCCAGGGTGGCGGGTTCGGTGAGGCCGACGATGTCACGCCAGCTGAAACGGGTCAGGCGCTTGGCCGCGAATTCGGCGCCAAAAGGCCGTGCGACCAACGTCCACACAAAGGCAAACAGCAGGCCCACAGGCCCGGCCAGATTGACGTTGGCGAAGTTGAGGAAGTCCGCGTCGTAGGCGCCCTGGATACTGATAAACGACGAGGTGTTCACCAGCGTCAGCAACATGCCCAAGTAGAATCGCGGCTGCACGGTTAGGGTGCCGATGCAGATAAACGGCACGGCGAACGCCAGCACCAGCATCGGAAAATCGTGCAGGTTGGGCAGCACCAGAAACAGGTACAGGCTGGCGAACAGCACCGACATGGCGGTCCAGAAAAAGAATCGATAGATCTGCGGCGCCGGGTCGTCCATCGACGCGAAGAAGCTGCACGCCACGGCGGCCAGGATCACGGCGCTGCCGCCGTCGGTCCAGCCCAGCAGAATCCACAGCACCGAGGCGACGATGATCGCGGTGACGGTGGAAAACGCCGAGTAGAACATCAGGCCACGGTCGAGGAATGGCGTAAGCCGGCCCAGGCGCCAGTGACGGTATACGGCGCGCCAGGTGTCTTGGCTTTCGCACTGGATCGCGGCCTGCAGGCTGCGGCAGTCTTGCCACAGGTCGATCCATTCGCCCAGGCGGTACAGCGCGTTGGAATACAACAAGGTGTGGCGATCATCCAGCGCTTCGCCTTGGGGTTGCAGGGCGTCGACCTGATCACGCAGGGCGCGCCAGCTTTCCATGGGTGCGCTTTCTTGGGTGCCTTCCAGCCATTGGCTGGTGGCTTCCAGGATCGGCTTGATGCGGTCTAGAAATTCCGGCGCACGGTGCTCGATGGCGTACAGGGCATCATCCAGGGCATCCACCACCGGCAGCAGATGGATCATGCGCCCACGCAGTTCCTTGGTGTTGCGCACTGTCTGCGGCCGCGCGCCTTCGTGGGGCAACTGGCCGATCATCAATTCAAGGGTGTTGAAGGTGGCAACCATGCCGCCGCGCAAGGTGCTGACCTCTTCCGGCGCCACGTTGCGCGTCAGAAAGCGCTGGCTGTAGACCTGGGCATCGGCAAACCACTTGGCCACCGAGCCATCGAATACCGGCATCAGGCGGCGCGGCCAGAACATCGCGCCCACTACGGCAGCGACTGCAATGCCGAGGAAGATTTCTTCGGTCCGCGCCTCGGCGACATCCCACACCGCCAGCGGGTTATCCACCACGGGCAGGGCGATCAGCGGCAGCGTGTAGCCGGCCAGCATTAGCGCATAGTTGTTGGCGGTGCGCAGGTGCATGGAGAGGAACAGCAAAGTGCCCGTCCACAGCGCGATCACCACTACCAAAATGTAGGGTGACTGCACGAACATCGGCACGAAAAACACCGCCGCCGCCGCGCCCATCAAGGTGCCAATGGCGCGGTACAGGGCCTTGGAGCTGGTGGGGCCGACAAACGGGCTGGAGACGATATACACCGTGGCCATCGCCCAATACGGACGCGGCATTTGCATGAGCATGGCGATGTACAGCGCGATCATCGACGCGGCGAAGGTACGCACGCCGTAGAACCAGTCGCGGGCGGGCGGAAAACCGGTAAAGAACCCGTTCAAAGCGTCGCCGCCTCAAAGGCGCGCAGCACACGAAGCGCGGCTTCCATATCGGCGGGTGCGATCTGCGCCAGCACTTCGCGGCGCAGGCGCACCAGTTGCACTTCAACCGCTTGCACCAACTCACGGCCACGCTCGGTGAGGCTCAAGGCCTTGGCGCGGCGGTCGTGGACATCTTCGGTACGGCACACGTAGCCGTCATTGCACAGGCGATCCAGCAGGCGCACCAGGGACGGGCTTTCCATCCCGGACGCCTGGGCCACTTTGACCTGGTGCACACCGTCGCCCAAACGACCGATCATCAAGAGCGGCACGGCGCAGGCTTCGGAGATGCCATAGCTCACCAGCGTGGTCTGGCAGATTTTGCGCCAGTTACGGGCGCCCACCACCATGCTGCTGCTGAGGTTCATCTGGAGTTGTTCGAGGGATTGAGGCACTGGATAGTTCGCATACAGTTAGTTTGCTAACTATCAATATGATGGAGGGTGGTTGTTCCGTCAAGTTTTGAAACAATTTAGCGATGGGTGGAGCGTTTCAGTAGCAGCAGCGCAAAACCCATGTGAGAGGGGGCTTGCCCCCGATTGCGGTGGGCCAGTCATTGATGCATGCGCTGGCAAGCCCCCTCCCACATTTGGATCGGTGTCGGCTTGCTGGATTTTCCATTATGTCGAGGCCATAGGGCAGGGAGACCAGTGCGGCGGTTTTGGATGTCAGATGAGGTTGTGCCACAGACTTGATGGGTTCTCAGGTCTCTTGGCCGGTCAGGGTTTTTTGCACCATCGCCATACGCTCCAGACTTTGATTGCCTCCGAAATAATCACTAACACAGCCATTAACACCAAATTGTAGTTAGGGACAAGCTGAGCCCCTACCAGCAAAGGCGAAACAGAAGGCACAATAAAAGCCAATCGCAAGGGTGTTTGAAGGTAAGTAACCCACCTCACCTGTTTACGTCCAAGAAAGAACAGTAGGCACGAAATCACGATGGAAACTTGCAGCAGCATGGCAAAGCCGAACATGTATAACTGCACAACACTATGATCACGCAGTACCCATAAAGCACTTTCAAGATCGCTTAAATAAGGAATCCTTGCCTGTATTGCGCTGGCCACCGCATAACGAATCAGATAAAGGGCATCCATGGCTCCCCAAAACCAAAAAACATGCTTGCGCGTCATTCTCCTGCCTCCTTGTATTCGTAGAACACGTCCGGTGTTACAGGCTGCCAATGCCACGACTTACCACCCACCTGCCAGTTGTCATCTCCCTCCATATAACGTTGTTTTATATGCCGCAGCTCTCCATATCGACGCTCAACTGATCGGTGAGTAAGTTGATCATCTCGACTATCAAGCCTTACCCACCGTTGAGTCATAACTCTCGTAGTGTTCGCGAGATCTTTTCCATCCGAGAGAAATACCCTCCCCTCATCCCCTGCTGAAACCAACCGATTAGCGGCGAGGATCACGGCATTTTGAATTCCATCGTAATCGATGCTTACTTTCTCCCATTTACCAGGCCCAACATACAGTCGGCGCCCCATTAGGTGTCCATACTTGACGCGACATTCGCGACTTAAGGGGAGAAAGGGATAGTCCATCACAAACAACCACTCACCGGCCCCTAGTTTATCCAAAACCCGCCGCTGGTCTTTTTCAGCGGAGCAGCAAGCGGAAGAAAGACCGCACTCATTGAGCAATTTACTCAACCCGGGCAGCGCATACGGGGCGCGAAAAAACTCTCGCACTTTTATTCCCGAAAAATAGGGGCTCTCGATCTTTGTGAGTTCATAACTTTCAATTTCTTCGCGTGGGACCAGGCGTTTCATGTTGCGTCCAGAGCAGGGAGTTAGCGCCTGTTAATAACGACTCCCACACACCGGCCACTATCGTCCACTTCCCTTTAGTCGATAGGAAGTTTCCCAATTTCACGCAGAGCGCTCCCCACCTCCTCCTCAATAAACTCAAACACCTCCTCCGACACGCTGTACTGAAACTGCTTGCGCCGGTGCTTGGAAACCTTGCCGTCGTTATCCAGGCACATCATCACCAACCCCCGATAAATCACTGCCGCGCACGTCAAAACGTTGATTCACGGCCTTGATCACCCGGTCATAACGTTCGAGAAATTCGGTTTCCTCGCGCAGTTCCACTTCCAGGGCGCGGCGGGCCATTTGCAGGGTGAATTCGACGCAGCAGGTGGCGTCCCAGTAGCGGTAGATCGAGGGGTGGCCGATGAAGTCGAAGGCCATTTGATCGCCGTCCAGCCAGGTGACGTCCCAGAACTCGCGCGTCGGTCGTGAAAAACCTTTGAGCGCCTCCAGATAGGCCTGCTCTTCGTGCTTCATCGCGACGGACACCGGCAGCAGCAGGCCATTTTCCAGTGCGCCGTAGTGGCAGAGCGTTTGGTGGATCAGGAAGCGCGAGAGGCGCCCGTTGCCGTCCATGAACGGGTGCAGGAACACAAAGCCGAACGCGGTAACGGCCGCCGCTACCAGCGGATCGACGCCGCGTACCGGTTGGTTGGCGAAGGCCATCAGCTCTTCCATCAACTCCTGGCGCAACAGTTGGACGAAGCGGCGGGATTTTTCTTCGCTCGGTTGTTCTTTTTCGATGGCGAACGAGTCGCGGGTTTCGTGGAGGTAGGCCCACTGGATGGCACGGTCCATCATTTCGGGTGGGAGGGTGGCCATGAAGGATTTGGCGCGGTCGAGGATATCGAAGCTCAGAAGCGCTTCTATCTCTGGTGTTCGCTCCACGGTCGC
Source organism: Pseudomonas sp. 2822-17 (assembly GCF_002742485.1). Classification (NCBI taxonomy): domain Bacteria; kingdom Pseudomonadati; phylum Pseudomonadota; class Gammaproteobacteria; order Pseudomonadales; family Pseudomonadaceae; genus Pseudomonas; species Pseudomonas sp. 2822-17. The sequence goes on along the minus strand of NZ_LJRZ01000371.1, from coordinate 49,299 downwards.
GCAATAAGCCAAAGAACCCAAGCCATTGAAGTCGATGCGCCAACGGGAGTTACGCGTAGACGGCCCCGTCACGTAACACTGCGGGTCAAACAGAGGAGAAACCCGGCTGTTGATCGGTTTGTTGTAATCCAAGCGTTGACGGGGTCAAGCCCTCCCATAGGTAGCAAACCTTTCGGATAAAAAGACCGTTGGGCGCTTTTTCCAGCTCACGTAGCAGTGAGTCAGCGCTAACGACTTCAAGGGCCTGGGCCAGAATGCCGAGGTTGATGCCTTCATGCTTGAGAGCGAAAAGAATGTGCTCAAGCACCGAGTCAACAGCGAGGGCGACGGCGTGAGGAACGGCCAGGCAATCACCAATCATCGAGATGCGTGTGACGGGCTTGATCATGGCAGCACGGGCAGGCGCAATGGCTTTCAACCCGAGGGACTGATGGAGATGGGCATATCCATCAAAGTCATCGCACAGACTCAGAAAAAATTCACTGACGCGATTAAAGCTTAGATTTTTTCAACCAGCCTCGTTTTTTTTCAAGTGATCAACCTTTTGCTAGGTTTTTTACACACCTCGCCCATTCCGCAACATCAGATTCAACTCATCCACCACCACCGCCCAATCCGCGTCATCCAAAATTTCCTCACGCAACAAAGCGCTCTGGCTGTCGGTCCAGAAAAACGCATCCGCCAATTTCAGATCCGGTTTGAGCGGTGAATGACTGGCCAAGAATTGATCAATGCTCTTCGGGTCATCCGGCAAACCCAACTGTTTGAACAATGACGGCAAGCTATGCACTGGCGATTCCATGGCGGGCTCCTAAGAAGGTGATTCTCCAGAGTCTAGTCCAGGCGCCAGCCAGGCCAGCAAACCTTCGACGCACTGCTGCGCCGGTAACACGCCGGTATCCAGCACCAACGCAGTATCCCTCGGCGGCTCATAGGGTGAACCCACGCCGGTAAATCCTGGCAATTCGCCCCGTCGCGCCCGGGCGTAGTGCCCTTTGGGATCGCGCCCTTCGCACACCGCCAAGGATGCACTGCACCACACTTCCCGGTAATCCGCGCCCAGGCGTCCGGCAAACACCGCCCGCAATTCGGTCAGCGGCGCGATCATCGCGAGGATCACGATCTGCCCGTTGTCCACCAGCAGCGCCGCCAGTTCGCTGGCACGGCGGATGTTTTCCTCGCGGTCGCCGTCGGCAAAACCCAAGTCTTTATTAAGGCCGCCGCGCAAGGCATCGCCGTCGAGCACGATGCTTTGCCGACCCTGTTCGAAAAGCGCAGCTTGCAGCCCCTGGGCCAGGGTCGACTTGCCCGATGCGGGCAAACCGGTGAGCAGGATCGCCATACCGCGATGCCCATTACGCGCCTCGCGCTGACGGCGCGTGATGCTCGCCGTCGGCGCCACCAGGTTACTGGGCAACAGCACGCGGCACCGGTGCAGCGATGTTGCCGGCAGCCCAGGCCGATTCACGGCTGGCCAGCGCGGTGGCGATGGTCTGCACGCGGTCAGAGTCCAATTGCTCGGGCAACGGGTCGAGCCCGGCGCTGGCGAAGATCTGGCCGTAGGCATTGCGCAGGTCGGCATAGGCCAGGTCACGGCGCAGGTCGGCTTGCAGGGTGTTGAGTTCGCCCTGGATCAGGTCCAGTTCGCCCAAGCCGGCTGCTTCATGCCGGTTGCGCAGTTGGGTGAGGATTTGCCCGTCGATGTTCGCCAGTTGTTCGTTGGTCTTGAACTGGCGCACGGCGTCCTGGTAATTGGCGTTGGCCACATAGACTTGTGCCAGCACCGCGATCGACATGGCCTGGCGCCGTGCGGTGGCAACTTCTTCGCCAGCCTTGGCCACGTCGATGGCCGCCGGGGCGGAGATCACGTTGAACAGGTTCCAGGTGATCTTGGCGCCATAGTCAGCCCAACGATTGTCTACCAGGAACGAGTTGCTGTCGTAGTGCCCGCCAGCGGAAAACTCCAGGCCCGGCAGCAGGCGCAGCATGGCTTTGCGGGTTTCCGCAGCGCTGATGCGGGTCTGGTAATCCTGCTCACGCAGTTCCGGGCGATTGGCCAGGGCTTCCTGTTCCAGGCTGCTCAGATTGACCTTGAGTTGAGGCACCGTGTACTCGTCCGGCGTGGCCAGCTTCAGGTCGGTGCCCATGGGCAGGTTGATCAGGGTGGCCAGTTCAGTCTTGGCCAGGGACAGGGCGCGGCGCTGCTCCTGCAATTGGCGTGTGGCTTCGATCAGCGAACGCTGGTAACCGAGGGCCTGGACCGGGTCGCCGATGCGCTGCTCGCTCATGTTTTGGCTGTTGGCCTGTGCTTGATCGACCCGTGCCATCAGGCTGTCGATCTGGGTCAGCAGACGCTCGGCGGCCACCGCGCGCCAGTAGGCAGAGCGCACGTCCTGAACGATGGTGTTGATCACCTTGCGTCGACGTTCCTGGATGATCAGGCGCTGGTCGCCCTGCTGCTTGGCGCTGATGTAGCTGACGCCGAAGTCGAGCACGTTCCACACCATGGTCAGGTCCGCCACACGGCGGTCGCGATCCTGGGAGGTGGACGGCTCCAGGGACTGCGTACCGGTGAGCACGCTCTGGCTGCTGGAGGCGTTGGTGTTATTGCGCCCGGCGTAGCCTGCGGACAGGGCCATGCGCGGCAGCATGTCGAAACTGGACAGGTCCGATTGGCGCTTGGCCAAGGCTTCTTCCATCACCTTCAAGCGACCTTCGAGGTTGTATTTCACCGCACGGGCCATGGCCTGGTGCAGAGTCAAGGGGCCGCTGAGGGGCTCTTGATCCTTGTACATGCCGTGTAGATCGCTGCGGGCTCGCTGCTCACTGACACTGCGCTCAATCGGTTCGCTGGTGACCGCGCAACCGCTGATCGCCAGCACCAGCAGGCTGGCGCCGAACAACTTTTGACCTGTCTTCATCCCTGTACCGCCCCTGTTCCTGCGCAAAATTGGAGTGTGTTCAAGCCTGCATTTCGCTGATGCCGACCTGTTGCAGCGCGGCCGCCAGGTCCATCACCTGACGATGCTCGGTGTCGTTGATCTGTTGCAGTTGCTGGCCAAGAGTCGGCGCGCCAAATACGCCACGCAGGCCCTGGGCCGCGTCGCCGCTGCCCTTGATCGACTTGTTGTCGAACGCCTTGAAGCCACTGTCGTCGCCGCTGTTCTCGCGGTTGAACAACCCCGAGAGCGTGCTTGAACCAAACACCCCGCCATCGCCGCCACCAAACCCGAGGAAGCCCTGGCCACTGCCGTCCCCACTGCTATCGGTGCTGAACACCTGGGCGATGAAACTGGGCGACGAAGCGCCGTTGTTGATGAAAATACTGCCGATGGGCGGCAAGCCCCCGCCCATTTCACGTTGCTCGAACAGCGGCGGGAAGCCGATAGGCGAACCCAGCTCGCCCCCCGGCCGGCCGAAGATGATCGGCTGCAACGGCTGGTTCGGTGCGTCCACAGGCGCCGTCGGCGTGGTAACACGGAACAGGGGGTCGCCCGTCAGCGCGATGGTGTTGATCGCAAAGTTGTTGGAGTTGGCAAAACCGCTGCCGGCGTTGCCCGCGAGGTCCGCCATCAGGCTGGAATCCAGCGTGATGAAGTTGCTCGGGTCGTTGATATTGGCCGTCGGTGTCAGGGTCGCGGTCCAGGTCTTGCCGCCGTCGTTGGTGGCCAGGTTGGACAAGGTGCCATTGGCCACGCTGAGGTCATCCAGCTCGAAACCGCTGACCTTCTCGCTGAAGGTGAAGGTCACCGTGGTGGTCTGCCCGACCGTCAGGTTGGAGTTGGCCACGCTGATGGTCGCGGTAGGCCGCTCACCATCAATGGCAAAGTTGTTGGAAATCACGATGCCGCTGCCGACGTTACCCGCCGCATCATTCACCAAGCCGGTGTCCAGTACGATCAGGTTGGTGGCATCGCTGATCGCCGCCGTCGGCGTCAAGGTAGCCGTCCAGGTCTTGCCGCCATCGCTGCTGGCCAGGTTGGACAGCACACCGTTGGCCACGCTCAGGTCCGACAAATCGAAACCGCTGACCGCTTCGCTGAAGCCGATGGTCACTGTGGTGGTCTGGCCGATGCCCAGGTTGTTGTCCGCCACGGAGATCGTCGCCGTAGGACGCTGGGTGTCGACCGCGTAGTTGTTGGAGTCGGTGGTGCCCACGCCGGCATTGCCCGCGCCGTTGATCAGGCCAGTATTGTCCAGGGTGATGACGTTGCTGGTATCGGCAATGCTCGCGCTCGGCGTGAACGTGGCCGTCCAGGTGACGCCACCGTCGGTGGACGACAGATTACTCAGCGTGCCGTTGCTGACGCTCAGGTCGCTGTTGTCGAAACCGCTCACCGCCTCGTTGAACGTGATGGTCACCAACGAGGTTTCACCGATGTTCAGCGCCGTATCGGCGACCACGATGGTGGCCGTCGGCACCTGGGTATCGATGCTGTAGTTGGCCGAGTTGCTGGTACCGGTTCCGCTGTTGCCCGCCGCGTCACTCACGCCGGTGTTGTCCAGGACGATCAGGTTGGTCGTGTCGCGCACGCCGAGGGCCGGGGTGAAGACGGCGGTCCAGGTCAGGCCGCCGTCGCTGCTGCTCACCGCGCTCAGGGTGCCGTTGGCGACGCTTAGGTCATCATTGCTGAACCCGGTGACGGCCTCGCTGAAGGTGATGGTCACCAACGAGGTTTCGCCGACACTGAGGCTGGAATCAGCCAGCACAATCGTTGCGGTTGGACGCTCGGTGTCCAGCGCATAGTTGTTCGAATCGGTGCTGCCGACATTGGCGTTGCCGGCCAGGTCGACGACGCCGCCACTGTTGAGTGTGATGAGGTTGCTGCTGTCCGTGACCCCGTTGGTCGGCGTGAGCGTCGCGGTCCAGGTGATGCCGCCGTCGCTGCTGCTCAACCCCGAGAGCACGCCGTTGGCCACCGTCAGGTCGGCGCTGGTGAACGCCGTCACGGCCTCGCTGAAGGTGATGGTCACCAGTGAGGTCTCGCCGGCGGCAATGGCGGTGTCCGCCACAACGATGCTCGCGGTGGGGCGCACTGTGTCGACCGCGTAGTTGTTGGAATCGGTGGTGCCCACGCCGGCATTGCCCGCGCCGTTGATCAGGCCAGTATTGTCCAGGGTGATGACGTTGCTGGTATCGGCAATGCTCGCGCTCGGCGTGAACGTGGCCGTCCAGGTGACGCCACCGTCGGTGCTGCTCATGGTGCTGAGTGTGCCGTTGCTGACGGTCAGGTCCGAATTGTCGAACCCGCTGACCGCCGAGTTGAAGGTCACGGTGACCAACGAGGTCTCGCCGATACTCAATGTGGTGTCGGCAATCACAATGGTCGCCGTCGGCACGTTGGTGTCGACCTGGTAGTTGTTGGAGTTGGTGGTGCCGGTACCGGTGTTGCCCGCCGCATCGCTGACGCCGGTGTTGTTCAGGATGATGAGGTTGGACGTGTCGCTGACCCCGAGGGCCGGCGTGAACGTGGCGATCCAGGTGATGCCGCCATCGCTGCTGCTGACCGCGCTCAATGTGCCGTTGGCCACGCTCAGGTCCGAATTGTCGAAACCACTGACCGCTTCCGAGAACGTAATGGTCACCAGCGAGGTTTCGCCGACGCTCAGCGCGGTATCGGCGACAACGATGGTGGCGGTCGGGCGCAGTGTGTCGACGGCATAGTTGTTGGAATCGGTGGTGCCGCTGCCGGTATTACCTGCCCCGTCGACAATCCCGGTGTTATTGAGGGTGATCAGGTTGGTGGTATCGCTGACGCCCGCCGATGGCGTGAAGGTTGCGGTGTAGGTGATGTTGTCGCTGGTGCTCAGGCCGCTCAGGCTGCCATTGGTGACACTCAGGTCAGCCAGGGTGAAACCGGTCACCGCCTCGCTGAAGGTGATTGTCACCACGGAGGTTTCGCCAATAGCAACGGCCGTGTCGGCGACCACGAGGGTGGCGGTGGGGCGCTGGGTATCGATGGCGTAGTTATTGGAGTCGGTGGTGCCGCTGCCTGCGTTGCCCGCCGCGTCAGTCACACCGGTGTTGTCCAGGGTGATGAGGTTGCTGGTGTCGCTGAGACTGGCGCCGGGGGTGAATGTCCCGGTCCAGGTAATACCGCCGTCGCCACTGCTCAGGCCGGTGACAGTGCCGTTGGCGACCGTCAGATCGGCGGCGGTAAAACCTGTTACCGCTTCGCTGAACGTGATGGTGACCAGCGATGTTTCGCCGACGCTCAACGCGGTGTCGGCCACCACGATGCTGGCGGTGGGACGTTGAGTGTCAACCGCAAAGTTGTTGGAGCTGGTGGTGCCGCTGCCCGCGTTACCGGCCGCGTCCGCCACGCCGGTGTTGGCCAGGACGATCAGGTTGGTGGCATCGGTGGTGCTGGCGCTCGGCGTGAGCGTGGCGGTCCAGGTAATACCGCCGTCACCGCTGCTCAGCCCGCTCAAGGCGCCGTTGGCGACGGTCATATCGGCCAGGGTGAAATCAGTGACGGCCTCGCTGAAGGTGATGGTGACCAGCGACGTCTCACCGATGTTCAGTGCGCTATCGGCCACCACGATGCTGGCGGTCGGACGCAGGGTATCGACGGCATAGTTGTTCGAGTCGGTGGTGCCGCTGCCGACGTTGCCGGCCAGGTCGGCAATACCGCTGTTGGTCAGGGTGATCAGGTTGGTGGTGTCACTGATGCTGGCCGTCGGGGTGAGCGTTGCAGTCCAGGTGATACCCCCGTCGCTGCTGCTCAGTACGCTCAAGCTGCCATTGGCAGCGCTCAGGTCGGCCAGGGTGAAACCACTTACGGCCTCGGTGAATGTAATGGTCACCACGGAGGTTTCGCCGATACGCAACGCGGTGTCGGCCACCACGATGGTGGCGGTTGGGCGTTGCGTATCGATCGCGTAGTTGTTCGAGTTGGTGGTGCCCACGCCAGCGTTGCCGTTGAGATCCGCCACGCCGCTGTTGTTCAGGACAATCAGATTGGAGGTGTCGGTGACCGTCGCATCCGGCGTCAGCGTGGCGGTCCAGGTGATGCCACCGTCACTGGTGCTCAGACCGCTGATCGAGCCGTTGGCGACGGTCAGGTCAGCGCTGGTGAAACCGCTCACTGCTTCGCTGAAGGTGATGGTCACTGCGCTCGTTTCGCCGATCCTGAGGGCGGTGTCGCTGACCACGATGGACGCCGTGGGCGCCACGGTATCGTTGACGATGTAGTTGTTGGAGTTGGTCGTGCCCACGCCGGCGTTGCCGGCCAGGTCGGCTACACCGGCGTTGTTCAGGGTGATGACGTTGGTGGTGTCGGTGATGTTGCTGGCCGCAGTCAACGTGCCGGTCCAGGTGATGCCGCCATCGCCACTGGTCAAGGTGCCGACGGTGCCGTTCTGCACCGTCAGGTCCGCCGCAGTGAGGCCCGTCACGGCTTCGGAGAAGGTGATGGTCACCGTCGAGGTGCCGCCGGAGTTCAGGTTGGTATTGGCCACCACGACGGTCGCGGTGGGCGGCGTCTCGTCCGGCACATAGTTGGTGTTGATGGTGCCGCCATCGCCGTAGACGTTGGCCACCGAGGACGGCGAAACACCCGCGGTACCCGCGCTGGTCCCTCCCACGCCACTGCCGCCAACGTTGCCGGCCAGTGCCGCGAAGTTGGCGGCGGTGATCAGGATCGAGCCTTTGTTCCAGATGGCGCCGACCCCGACACCGCCCGCGCCACCTGCCTGGAGATAGCTGCCGCCGGCGCCACCACCGCCACCGCCACCGCCCGCGCCGACGTTGTTGGAGAGGGTCGAGTTACCGATGATCCGCAGGGTCGCGCCGGTGTCGTTGTAGATCCCGCCCACCGCGCCGCCGCCGTCGCCACCGAAGTTGTCGTACCCGTCACCGCCGCCGCCACCGCCGATGGACAATCCGCCGCTGCTGGCCGTACCACCGGCCGAGCCGGTGCTATAACCCGGATACGCCGCACCGCCGGCGCCACCCGTGGTGGAGCCGCCACGCCCGCCGATGTTGAAGAAACCGCCGCCCGCGCCGCCCTGCCCCGCGGTGCCATTGCTGCCCGTGGCGTTGAGGCTGTCGCCGCCCTTGCCACCGGTACCACCGGTGATCGCGCCGCCACCACCACCGCCGCCACCGGCGTATTGCGGCGTTACACCGCCGCCGCCACCACCGCCGGAAGCGGCGTTGGCGGTCACGGTGACGTTTCTCAGGGTCAAGGTGCCTGCGTTGTAGATGCCGCCGCCCTTGGACACCAGCGCATCGTCGCCGCCATTACCGCCATTGCCGGCCGTCATGCCCCGGGTAATCACCAGGCCATCGAGGGTAGCCGTGGTGCCGGATGTCACTTGTAGGATCTGGGTGCGATACTGGCCGTCGAGCGTCACGTCGGCCACGTTGTCGTTATTGAGGTCACCGTCGATGGTGACGTTTTTGTTGACCAACAGCACCTGGGTCAGGGCAACGGTCATGGAGCTACTGAACGTGACAATGTCGCCGTTCTGCGCGGACGACAGCGCCGCACGCAAGGAACCGACGCCGGAGTTGAGGTTGTTGGTGGCGGTCCAGGTGGCCAGGCCCCATTGGTATTCACTCATGGCGCTGGCGGACAGCACGTTGGCGCTTTCGATGTTGCCGGTAGCGATTTCCAGGTCCCAGTCGCCGCCCAGGCCGGTGCGGTCGTTGGATGCGGCCACGTCGCGGCCGGTCAATTGCGCCAATGAATCGACCAGACTCAGGCCACGCTCGCCTTCGGCGGTGTAGCAGCCATAAATCAGGATATCGCCGCCCACGTTCATGTCCTGGCCGATCTGCGCCAATATCTCGCTGCGGGCCTGGACGTTATCCGCCGACAGGTAACTGTTACCCAGCCACAGATCGCCGGCATTGCCGTGGGCGATGATCTGCACCGAACTCACGCCCTGGTGGCTGTCGAGGTAATCGGCGATCTGCTGCAAACCGTCCTTGTTCGCCTCCAGTTGCACCACCTGGGTACCGGGCGCCACACCTTCGAGCAGGCTCGCGGAATCCTTGACCCGGGAATCGACGAACAACACGCTCTTGCCCGGCACCGCCGCCTGGGTCGCATCGACCTGGCCCTGGGGCGCGTGCGTGTCTGCCGGCTGGTCGGCGGTGGAAGGCTTGGCCGCCTCGGCCGTGGGATGGGCATCCGGCTGCGCGGCATCGGCCACGGTGGCCGCCACCGCGCCGTCGAACAGCATTCGCGGCTCCAGGCACATAATCATTGGCGATGCCAGGGCTTGCGCGCCCTCGGTTACCCGCGATTTGCCTTTGCTCCACCACATGACGATCACCCGGACTCGAACGACTTGAATACGCAAAAAAGGAAAAGCCGCAATCAACTGATCGCGGCGTCGGTTTTCATACGAATGACATTGGCCGCACTGGCAGACCCATCGCGCCAGAACGACAACGCGGCATACTTCTCAAACAAGTCCGGCGGCAACAGCGTGCGCCGTGCCTGTGGCGCGACCTTGGGCTTGACCTTGTGCAGGCCGGCCAGTCCCAGGGCCTGGTCGAAGAGCGGCGCGTCGTAGGTCAGGTGGTTGAAGTCATGTTCGAACCAGGGCTCGCCGATGAAGTCGTACACCAGCCGCATCACCCGCTCCGGGGCCTGGCTCAACAAGTCGTAATCGACGACCAGCAACGATTCGGCGTTCTCGCCGTAATACGCCTCTTTGAGCGCGGTCCAGGCAAAGCCCACCAGGCGATTGCGCTGGGCCAGGGTTTCGCAGCGGCTGTAGACGGTGTTGCGCTCGTCATCGTCGTTGAACAGTTTGGTGTTCTCGAACGGGTTGGCGCGGTACAGGCGTTCAAGGCTGTCCAGCACCCAGGCCACGTTGCGCACACAGGCGATCACTTTGGCCTGGGGGAACAGGTCATGCAGCGCGGGCATGCGCGCGCACCATTGGCGGTTGGTATCGAACACCACGGGGGTGGAGGCCTTGTCGGCGTAATAGGCATCGAACAACCCGCGCAGCAGACGGCGGCGGGTGCCGGCGTCGATCACCGAGCCGAACTCGCTGCCCGCACTGCATTGCGCCAGCACCCCGTTGAACAAGGGGCTCACTGGGCTGCTCATGCCGGCGTGAAAACGCGGGTTCTGCAGGAGAATCGCAGAGAGCAGGGTCGAACCGGAACGCGGCAGTCCGGAGATAAAGTGATACTGCATCCATTCACCACTTTGTAGGACAAAAATCCGTTTTGTGGTGCAAGCGTAGCTGAGGATTGCAATCTCAACTAGTGGTCATTTGCCACTATTTTGCTAGGCCGTTAATGCCAAACGGATATTAGTCACAGCCCGCACGCTGCGATGCGTCTGGCCCGCGGCACAGCAGATAGAGACGCGCCCTCGCGCCGCCGCCGTCTTGCTGGCTGATCAAGCGCCAGCCGTCGGGCACGGGCGCAAATTCGTCCGGCCCATCGTTGCTGCTGATCAGCCAGACGCGCCGGGTATCGGCGGGTAATGCCGACAAACGGTCGAGGTAAATGCGCCCGCCGTCCTGGTCCACCAAGGTGCCGAAGCCATAGGCATTCGGTCGGGTCGGCGTGCCGTCGGGTTTGGACGGGGTATAGAGCTGCAGCTGCGCGTCGGTCTGGTCGTAATACACGTAGCTGAGGTACCACATCATGTCGCTGAGGACGATGCGGTCGTCTTCCTGGTAGTTGCGATTGACGAACTCCACCGGCACGTTGAACTGGTCGTGCTCATCCACTGCGAAATTATTCTTCAGCCCCACCAGTTCCACACCGACCAACAGCACGAACAACGCCGCCCCGAGCCACACCCGGCGCGAGGGCAGACGATCGATTGCCACCGCCACCAGCATCGGTAATGCCAGGGCGTATACGGTGAGGTAGCGCTCGATAAATACTGGCGAGATAAACGACACCCCATACACCAGCAACAGCGGCAGCAGAAAAAACAGCGCCAATAGCACTGCTGGGCGATCAGGCTCGCGGTCACGCCAGGCGGTAACGCCCACCATCGCTATCAACAGCAATGGGAACAGCCAGAACAGCGGCCGCCAGAGGTCCAGGCCTTCGTCCTGGAGCATAAACTGCCAGATCATCGACGGTACGGAGAACAGGTCGACCGGCGCTTCCCAGCCAATATCGCCGCCGACCTTGAGTTGATCGACATGCTGCACCAGGTCCAGCAGGTTCGGCAGCCAGGGCAGGTAAAGCAGCACGATGGCGACGTTAGCCAGCCACCAGCTGCGGCGTAAGATCAGGCGTTGGCCCGCTGGTTGCGACGTGCACAACACGCCCAGCCAGGCCCAGTGCACCAGTACGCACAGGGCGGTGAAGTAGTGGGTGTAGAAACCGGCAGTCATCAGCAACACGTAGGCGACCAGATAACGCGCACGTTCCGGACGGCGCACCCAGTACACCAAGGCCAGGGTGGCACCGAGCAGCCATACACCGAGCAGGGCATACATGCGCACTTCCTGGCTGTAACGCACCGCCGTGGGCATCAATGCCAGCAATAGGCCTGCGAGGACGGCCGCACGTTGGGTCGACAGCTGCCGGGTGAGCCAAATACCCAGGCCCACGACCGCCACGCCAGGGATCGCGCTTATGCTGCGGATCGACCAGATGCCGTCGCCAAACAACTCGATCCAGCCGCGCAGCATGAAAAAATAAAGCGGTGGGTGAACATCGTGGGCGGCGTGAAACCACAGGTCGTCCAAGGCGTATTCGCTGAGCAATAAGCTGGAGCCCTCGTCGCCCCAGATCGCCGCAGCGGTCAGGCCGTAAAAGCGCAGGGCCATGGCCAGCCCCAGGATCGGCAACCACCACAAGCGGCTGAGCCAGCCGGCGCCCGTAAAGGCACCGTCGAACGCGGCAAAGGCGCCGATCTTCTCGTTTTGTCCTACCCACCTTCGCACCACAAATCCCTCAGTACTGCCCGTTTCCAGGGAAAAACATGCATGTGCATAAACCAGCGCCACTGTAAGCCAAACGGCCCCTATTCGCTCACTGTTTCGAAAGCGTCGGGCAGCCGGCGAAACCTGCGTCTACGCTCTGCGATGACGCCCCTTCAAGGGTCGTCCACCCCCTATAGAGCCTCTACAAGGATGAACGATCCATGGAAGTATTCATCGGCACTATCCAACCCTTTGCGTTTAATTTTGCTCCTCGGGAATGGGCCTTGTGCGCCGGTCAAACCCTCTCCCTCAGCCAAAACCAGGCGCTGTTCGCCCTGATCGGCGTCACCTACGGCGGCAACGGCTCGACGACTTTCATGCTGCCCAATCTGCAAGGTCGCCTGCCCGTCTGCCAAGGTAACGGCCCAGGCTTGACGCCGCGTGTTATCGGCGAAGTCTCCGGCACCGAGAGCATCACTGCCACACTGGCCAACCTGCCCGCCCACACCCATGGCAGCACAGCGCTCAAGGCCAGCACCTCGGTGCAACTGGCCAACGCTGCCAGCAACCCGGCCAACGCGCCCACCGCCACCAACTCGTTTATCGGCGCATCCGGTACCGGGCCAGGCAATGCCACCATTTACTCGGACCAACAGGGCGCCAACCCGGTGCCGCTCCAAGGCGTGAGCACCACCTTGACCGGCACCATTGACCCTGCCGGCCAAGGCCAGCCCATGGGGAGCATGAACCCCTTCCTGGTCATCAACTTCAGCATTGCCCTGAACGGCATCTTTCCGTCACGCGAGTGATGCCACCCCTTTGCCGAGGCTTGAATGCCTCGGCGCTTTTGAAGCGGAGCCATGCTTATGTTGAACCTGGTCACCTCTGAACATTTTCGCCCGTTGCTGGCGGGCAGCAGCACGCTTTACTTGCCGGACGGCTCGGCGCTGCCGATTCAGATCGAACGTGTACGCGAGACGCCCCAAGCGACCTTGCCGCACAACCCACGCGGGGCTTTCAGCGTGTTGTTCAGCAGCCTCGGCCCCACCGATTTCGTGGACGGTCTATGCTGCCTGCCGCTGCCGGACGTGTGCCTGGAACAGGTGTTTGTGTCCCGCGAGCCGGCCATGGGCCGAAATGCCGAACGCGGCTATTTCTGCATCGTGTTCAACTGAGACGGGTACCACACTAGCCGTTGCGCGGCGGGTGTCTCTTCCTCCACCCGAAACCCCAGCGCCAGGTAATGCTGGCGCGCGTGGGGGTTGCTCGCCCATACCACCGTGGTCACCGGGCAAAACACCTGGCTGGCGGCCTGCTGCACACCTTGCAACACCGCTCGGCCAAACCCCTGGCCGCGAGCGGCCGGAATAAACGCCAGGTACAGCACGCGGATCTCGTTAGGCCCGAAGTCGGCACTCAACGCGCCGATGGGCGTGCCCAGTTTCTCGACCACGTAATGCAGCGCGCCGGGAAAGTGCTCATCCATGCCCTTTTCCTGGATCTGGAACTGCTGGGCAATCACCTCCTCCACCAACGCCTGTTCGCCATCGATCCATTGCAGATCGGCCCGCGCCGAGCGGTAAAGCCCCTGTAGGAACGGCCCATCGGTACTGCGCGACGGGCGCACCACCAGGCCCTGCGCCAGAGCGCCATCCTTGTTCAGCATCGTGTTCAACTCCTGTCAAAAACCGCTTTCCCGCACGCCCAAGGCTGCCACTCGTCGCCAAGCCACACCCAGCACTGATTCGCTGCGCCCTTGCAACACCACCACCCCGCGCAACGGCTGATGGGGCGTAGGGATTGATTGCACCGTCGTGAACCGAGCGCCGTATTGCGCCTGGACCGGTGCCGGGCGCTGGTTTGCATCGCGGCGCACGGCGATCGGTCCGTGGTGATCGGAGGTCAGGGCTTCTTGATCGAGATAAGCCACGCCGTTGGCATCGATGTCCGTCAACGCCACGGCAATCGCCGCGTGCATCGGGTCATCGGCGATAAATCGCCCGGTGGCTCCCGGCTGCACGCGCCACAATTCAGCTTCCGCCAGGTAACCGCGCAGGCGCGCGCCGTCCTCGACCACTTGCGCCAGCGCGTCCTTGGGCGACAACCAGCGACCTGTGCTCAGTTGCGGCAGCACATCACGCACGGTCCCGGCATGGGGCGCGCGCAACAACAGGCGCTCGCGCTGGGCGGCCAAGCCTCGGTATTCGGCCAGGGCCTGGGACAATCGCTGGTCATTGATGCCGGCGTCCGCCGCCGTTTCGCTGCGCCCGGCCTGGCGACGCATCTGCAGCTGCAGGATCTCGACTTCGCGGCGCACTATGCTCTGCCGGGCGTCCAGGTCAGGGGACTCCAGTTCGACCAACACCTGGCCCTGGATCACCACTTGCCCGTCCGCCACGTTCAATGCCTTGACGCGTGCCGCCACCGGCGCATGCAACGCACTGGCGCGCCCCGCTTCGAGCATCGTCGGCAGCTCCACCGCACTGCGCCAGGGCACCACCAGCGCCAGCACTATCAGCAGCAACCCGAGGCCCGTCAGCACCACCCTCGGCGTATGGGCACGGCTGCGTCGGCTCCACCATTCGCGCCACTCCTTGAACACCGGCAGGAAGATGAACCACACCAACTCCACCAGCATCAGAAAGATCCCGAGCAGTTTGAAAAACAAGTGATACACCGCCAACGCGATCCCCAGGAACAGCGCCGCGCGCCACAGCCACGCCAGGTAACCCCACCACAGGAGACGTCGTTGCATTGTCGGCGACCAGGTTTCCGGCGCCGGTTCGCCATAGCCGAACAACCACTCACGCAAGCGCCAGCGGCAGAGGGCGAAGGCACGGCCTTGCAGGTTATCCACGCCCCACAGATCGCTGATCAAAAAGTAACCATCAAAGCGCATGAACGGGTTCAGGTTGATCGCCAGGGTGGTCAACCACGTGGCGCTGGCCAGCATGAACGCCGCGGTACGTGCCGGGCCGTCCGGCAACAGCGACCAGGCCAGCAGCGCAACGCACGCGAGCAGCAGTTCAGCCATTACGCCGCCGGCGCCAATCATCAGCCGCGAGCGGCGGTCATTCACTCGCCAGGCGTCGCTGACATCGGTGTAGAACATTGGCAGCAACACCATGAACGCCACCCCCATGCTCTGCACCCGGCACCCGGCCCGCTTGGCCATAAAGGCATGACCGAACTCATGGCACAGCTTGGCGAAAAACAGCGCGACCCCGAACGCCAAGGCTCCCCCCAGGCTGAACAGATGTGGAAAGGTCGCCAAAAAACGCTGCCAGTCCCGCGCGACCAGAAACACCCCCAGGCCCAGAATCATGGGCAACCCGTAGCGCAACAAACCCGGCCCAAACCGCGCCAGCCATGGCCAGGCCCGGTTGAGGAAAGCATCTGGGCGCCACAGCGGAATGCGAAAGAACAGGTATTGGTGCAGCAGCACTTGCCATAGGCTTTGCTTCTGGGCGGCGGCTTTATACAGGTAGCTGGCCCGTTGTTCCGGGTCCAGCGCGGCAATCAGGTCGTGGATGCGTAGAAAACTCAACAGCTCATCCACTTCGCTGTCGCCCAGCGGCAAGCCCGGCTCGCGGTTGGCAGCCTGCAGGACTTTTTGCGCATCGCCCAACGACCAGTGGCGCAACAGCCGAATGGCGGTGGCGCCAAGTTTGAAGTAACGCCCGCGCACCGGGTCGGCCAGGGTCCAGCGCGGCGAACCGTCCAGGGCGACACCGGCGCTGGAGAGTTGCAGGTCGTCGCGCAATCTGGGCAGGCCCATTAAAGCCCCACGCTCTGGCGCAGGCCCGCCAGCGGTCGACGCAACAGGTACAGCGCCAACGGTGCACGCTCGCCAAAGATCTTCGCAGTACCGCGCAGGCCGATACGCGGCGGCGCGTCATCGAACTGCGCGTCCAGGCGATAGGCCAATTGCCCCCCCGGCGTGGGTTGGGCCTCGTAGGCGGCGCGTTGCAGGGTGGCGAGGTGGCGTTGTAACGGGTCGCTGTCAAGAAAGAGTGCGACTTGGGCGTTCGGCTCCAGGGCAATCGCATCGCCCACCGCCAGTTCGATGCGCAGCTCAGCCTGGCCGGGGTCGGCGATCTGCAACAGGCGCTCGCCGGTCTGCACCGGTTTGCCGAGCCAGCGCTCGGGATCGGCGAAGACGGCGATACCGTCGCGTTCGGCGCGTACTTCGCTGCGCTTGAGCAGCTCACGGGCGTAATCGCGTTCGGCGCGTTTTTGCTCGACGCGCGCGGCCAGCAAGTCGATGCGCGAATTGGATTCGGCGTCGGCAAACGCCCGCTGGGCATTGGCCTTGAGCTCGGCTTCGGCCACGCCCAACGCGCGCCCAGCCACGTCGGCCTGGGCGGTGAGGGTGGTGCTTTCAAAGCGCAGCAGCACGTCACCGCGCTTGACGGGTTGGTTGGGTTTGACCAGAAACTGCGCAATCACGCCGTCCAACGGTGCCGCCACCACTTGCCCGGCCAGCGGCACCACCTCGGCAGGCGCCAGCACCGACTGGCGCACGGGGATCAACAGCAACAGCAGCAACGCGATCACCACCAGGGCCTGCCGCTTACGGGTCAGGCGCAACCGCCAAGGCTGGCGGGGTTGCAGCGCGAGCCAGGCATGACTGTAAGTGTCACCCAGTTGCGCCAGCAGCACCTGCTCTGCGGGGTTCCACGGAGTATCCCGTGCCAGCCACAAACCGCCGAATACTCGGCCTTGAGGGCCGATGAACGGCAACCAGAACACATGCCCGGCAGACAAACTCAGCCAGTCGGCCTGCACCTGTGCGCTCATTAGCTCGACAGGCACCACACGGGCGGTCTCGCCCAGCGCCTGCTTGTGCAGTTGCGCCACGGCCTGCTCGACGAACGCCACAAACGGCGCGTTCGGATCGACGCTGCTCACAGCGGTCACCGCCTGCACCTTGCCAGCAATCAACAGCGCCGCGTGGCGGTAGCCAAACAGCGGCTGACCATCATTGACCAGGCTGTAGGCCAGTTGCTCGGTGCTGCGCGCGGCGCGGGTCTGACGTTCAAGCTCGAGAAACTGGGCAAACACCCGCTCGGTACTGCCTGGCATCGGTGCGTTCATTGCAGTTGCGCGAAGTGGGCGGTGCCGCTCATGCCGGCCATCAGCCCGGTTGCGTTGGACACCGTGGCCACCAACAACAGCGTCTGGCTGCCCTCGTCAATGCGTGCGCCCAGGCGTTTGACGGTGGCGCTGAACGCTTGGCCGGTTTCATCGGGGGTGAAGTTGAACGTCTGCCCAGTCTTGAGCTTGCCCATCCAGCGCGACGGCACCAGCAAGTGGATCTCCAGGCTGCGGTTGTCGACGATTTCCAACAACGGCGAGCCGGCCGAGACACTTTCATAGCGTCGCACTTTGCGCTGCACCACTTGGCCGTCATACGGCGCCAGCACGCTGCAACGCTTGACCTGCACCTGATAGACCTGGGACTGGGCCTGGGTTTCGGTGAGTTTGGCTTCGGCGCGTGCCACTTCGAAGCGACCGACGGAATTGAGCGCCGCCAGTTGCTTATTGTGGGCCAGTTCTTCACCGGCGCCGCGACTGGCCGCCGACGCTGCATTGAGTTGGGCCTGATAGGCCGAACAGTCGAAACGCGCCAGTGTGTCGCCCTTCTTGAATGACTCACCCTCGCTGAACGGCAGATCGACAATGCGCCCGGACAACTCACTGGCCAGCATCGCCTGGTCGCGAGCGCGCAACACACCACGCGCCTCGCTGCCGGTGCTCACGGCAGCCGTAGCCGGAGGATCCAGTAACGGGTCATCCGCCATCACCATCGGCACTGAGCCCATCAGGCAGGAAAAACTCAATACCCATCCATGCAACGGCTTCATACAAATCTCTCCCTGATCATCAGCGCAGTCTAGGGCAGCGAGGTTAAATTGCCACCACCCAAAGCGGACAAATCTGTGATTTGTGTAGGCCTTCACCATAGCCAACATCGGATCAGGCTACTATTGGCGCCCTCCAAGGACTCAGGATCAAGGACACGTCATGCGCATCGGTTTTCTGTCACCCCTGGCACTGGCCCTGCTGGCCGGTATTTCCCTACCGGCCCAGGCCAGTTCCGATGACTCGTGCTACCCGGATTGGCGGGTGTCGCGTGACCGCCTCGACGCCTGCAGCAACCTTCCCTTTCTCAACCCAGGCAACGACAGTCGGGTCAACCTGCGCCTGTTGCTGGCTGACAAAAAAGCCGAACCGCTGACGCCGAAGGCTTTGACCGAAGACGATCTGAGCCAGGGTTTCGGCCCGGTGCCGTTTCCGGTGTATCGCCTCGCTGCCGCTTCCAGCGCAGAAACTGAAGCGGATTCGGACGACTCGCCCACCGCCGAACTCGACACCCTGCTGACCTCTCTGGGCATTAAGCGAAACGAGTACACGACTGCCGGCGAGGCCTACCTCGAAGGCGAGGGCAGCCGCTGTCGCAGCAACGACGATGACAGCGCCACTGCGTTTATCAGCCAGGTGGTGCAAGCCGACATGCCAACCGCAGAACGCCAGCTGCTGGCGAAGGCCCGGCTGGAACTGCTCATCACCTGCACCTGGGACGGCCCGGTGATCGCCGAACCGATCGAGTCGTCCAATGGCCGCATGCTGCGCACGTATCTGCAAGCGGCCGCCGACTTTTACAGCGGACGTTTCAGCGAGGCCGAGCGCGGTTTTGCCGCCGCCAGCGGCAGCGAACTGCCCTGGTTGAAGGAAACCGCGCAGTACATGAGCGCCCGCACCTTGCTGAACCAGGCGCAGGCCGAAGCATTCGACGAATACGGGATGCCGCAGCTTGCGCGTGTGGACAAGTCTGCACTGGGCCAGGCCAAAGATGGCTTTGTTGGCTATCTGGAGACTTATCCACAGGGTCGTTACGTTGCCTCCGCCCGAGGCCTGCTGCGCCGCGTGTACTGGCTGGCGGACGACAACATCCAGCTCGCCGACGCGTATGCCTGGGCGATGACACAGGCGTCGGATGCACAGCGCAATGTATCGGTGGATGAACTGATCGAAGAGGCCGACCTCAAGCTGTTGATGGTCAACAGCGAGACGGTCGCGACGCCGATGATCCAGTTGGTCAGCGACCTGATGGTGATGCGCGGCGGAGATCAGCCGGCGCTCTCCCGAACAGACCTGGAGAAACAGAAAGTCGCTTTTGCCAGCGCCCCAGAGCTGTACGACTACTTGCTGGCCGTGAGTGCCCTGTACATCGAGCATCAACCAGACACCGCCTTGAAGCACTTGCCTCAGGACATTCCGTCGAACCTGAATTACTTCGCCTTCAGCCAGCAGACCCTGCGCGGCTTGGCGCTGGAAGACAAACAGGACTGGAAAGGCGCCGAAGCCCTGTGGCTGAAACTGCTCGACCAGGCCAAATTGCCGCTGCAACGCGACCAACTGGAACTGGCCCTGGCGATGAACTACGAGCGCAGCGGCCAACTGGCCAAGGTGTTCGCCAGCGACTCGCCGATCAGCGCCAAGCCGGTGCGTTACATCCTGCTGCGCAACGTCGCCGGGCCTGAGTTGCTGCGCCAACAGATCGCCCAGGCCAGCGACCCGCTGGAGCGCCAGACCGCGCAGTTCGTGCTGCTGTATAAAGACCTGCTGCGCAGCCAGTACGCCACGTTCGCCGAGGACCTCAAGCAACTGCCGGCTTCGCCCCCGGAAGACAAATTGGGCACCAGCCTTGGCTACGTCTATAGCGGCGGCCAGAGCTTGAAGCTGTTCCAGTGGAACGGCGACAAGGCCGAATCCGGCTATGCCTGCCCGAGCATCGCGCAGACCGCTGCGACCTTGCAGACCGATGCGAAAAACCCACAAGCGCTGAACTGCTTCGGCGAATTCATCCTGCGTAACGGCCTGGACGGCATGCCGTTGGAACAGGCCCGCGCCGCCGGCAGCCTGGGCAGCACCGCGTCGGACTTCAAGGGCGAAACCTTCTCGCGCCTCGACGGTTACAAGCAGGTGATCGCCGATGCCAAGGCGCCAAAGAACGACAAGGCCTACGCGCTGTTCCGCGCCATCAACTGCTACGCGCCGGCCGGCTATAACAGCTGCGGCGGCCAGGACGTTGAACCGGCGGTGCGCAAAGCCTGGTTCCGCCAACTCAAGTCCGGCTTTGGCGACACCCAGTGGGGCAAATCCCTGCAGTACTACTGGTGAAATACCTGTGGCTAGGCTTGCTGCTGCTGGCAAGCCCGGCCTTCGCGGCCGTCGACGCTCGCGACTATGACGCCTTCTGGCTGTGGAGCGGCGTCACGCCCCAGCCGGTACTCAAACAGGCCAAGACCCTGTACATCCTCCAGGGCCAAATCAACTCAACCCGCGGCGCGCCCCAACGCGGCGTGCAATTTATCGCCCAGGGCATCAGCGTGCCGCGCATCACCCAAGGCGAAGTCTGGGTGGTCTACCGCGCCCACACCCTGCACTGGCCGGAACGCGTCTACACCCAACTGCTCGGCCAGGTGCAACGCTGGCGCGACGCGGGCAACCCGGTGGTCGGCATCCAGATCGACTTCGACGCCCGCACCCAATACCTGCACGAATACGCCGCTTTCCTGCGCGACCTGCGCCAGCGCCTGCCCGCCGACCTACGCCTGAGCATCACCGGTCTGATGGACTGGAGCAGCAACGCAGACCCAGCCGCCATCGCCCAGCTCAAGGGCGTGGTGGATGAAGTGGTGGTGCAAACGTATCAAGGCCGCCACAGCATCCCGGATTACGCGGCGTATTTGCCACGTATGAATCGGCTGGGGCTGCCGTTCAAGGTCGGATTGATTCAGGGTGGGGACTGGGAGGAACCGGGGTATTTGCAGGGGAGTGAATGGTTTCGGGGGTATGTGGTGTTTTTGCAGAATCGCTGATCATCCTTGACATCGGTATTGAAGCCGTGCAAGAAAGTGTCCTCTGTCCGCGGACAGAGGACACTTAAGTTTGGAGCCCCATGAAAAGTCAAGACGTACTTATCTTGTTCAAACTCATAAGCCTGGAATTGCAGGCCAGGGGGGAGCGCGTGAAAAAACGCGAGTTCTCCGTGATGCAAGATTCGGAAGGGGCGGTCATCTCGACCATCAAGCAATTTTTTGAAAATGAAAACGACATACAAGCCGTTCAGCTTTCTGATCTCGAAGACTGGCGCGGTTGGGACGAGAGCGAGCCTGCCGAACAGGACAATCAACAAAGCTACTCTGTAAGAGCCCTCGCATCGGCATTGGGGCTGAGCAAGACAGAGGTATCTTCATCTTTAAGCCGATGCCGCGAAATTGGGTTGGTGTTTACGGACAATAACGACGGTTCGCCTCTCGTCAGAAAAAAAGCACTGCTTGATCTCGTCACTTACAGCATTCGTTATATTTTTCCGGTGAAGCCAGGCCCCATCGTTCGGGGCATTCCGACCGCCTTCGCGGCCCCCATCCTGGCGGGAAAGGTCATCAGCGGCGGCGAATTCATCCCCGTTTGGCCGGACGCCTACGGCAAAAGCAAAGGCCAGGAAATCACGCCCTTGTACAAGACGGTGCCGGGAGCGGTAAAAAAGGATGAGCTTCTTTACCATTTCCTGGCCCTCGTTGATGCCATCCGCATAGGAGGCCCCCGCGAAGCCAAAGTAGCCGACGCCATGCTGAGGGAGTGGATTCTGTGAACTCCGCCCGGGAAATGATGCTGCAAATGCTTGAGGAAGTCGCCGACGCGCTGGGGGCCGAGCTGCGGCGGCAAGTGGCTTTTGTGGGTGGATGCACGACAGTCCTGCTGATCACCGACGAATACACTCAGGAGTCCATTCGTGGCACCGATGACGTGGACTTGGTCATCCACCTGACAAGCACCGCAGCCTGGTACCGACTGGAGGAAACTCTCAAGATCAAGGGATTCAAAAACACAGGCCAGGATACGGTTACATGCCGCTTGCGCTTGGGTGAACTGAAAGTCGACTTCATGCCCACCGATGAGAAAGTACTGGGTTTCTCTAATACTTGGTTTGTCGGTGGACTGGAACATGCCATTGATTACGCGTTGCCCAATGGCACCCGCATCAAAGTCTTTGCCGCCCCCTGGTTTCTCGCCGCAAAACTGCAGGCGTATCAAGGAAGAGGTAACGGCGACGTCCTGATGTCCAACGACATTGAAGACATCATTGCTTTACTGGACGGCCGGGAGGAACTGACAGCAGAAGTAAAACAAGCCCCTGTCGACCTGCGACGCTTCGTGAGCGATCAACTGTCGGCGCTGCTCAAGTTGACGGCGTTTCAAGACGTAATCCAAAGCACAGCCCAAGACCCCGATCGCGAGGCCTTGATTTACAGCCGTCTCGCTGCATTGATTGATGCAGGAGCGAGCGTTTGACCCTGCGCCTGAGACTTAGCCGCAAAGGAACTCATAGAGCAGAAAACCGTGACTTCAGCGGCTGGGCGCACAATGCTGGCGCCCAGCTCTATGTCATCGCCGATGGGACGTCTAAACCCGGAAGCGGTCAACTGGCGAAAGCCATGATTCAACATGTGCTCGATGCGTTCGCCCATGCACAGCCAACTGAAGTACGTTCGCTCGATGAGGCGCTGAAGCTGACGCTCACTTCATTCAACGACGTGCACTCAAACCTGTGCCCGGACTTCCCATTCGCTTCCGCCAGTTACCTTGCCTTGCTGGTTCTTGGCCAAACCGCAATCACCATTCACGCTGGCGATTGCTGCCTGGGGCATCTGGAAAAAAATCAGCCCGTGAACTGGCTCAGCTCGCCACACTGCGGCCCCAACTGGAAAGGCGATCTGAGCCACTCGCTCATTGCCAGCAGTGCGGCCCGTAAACAACTACTCAACTGCATGAGTCATCGCAGGAGCCACGAGCCCTGCGTTCAATCGTTGCCAGTAGCCCCAGATACACTATGGGTTCTGGCAACAGACGGCTTCTGGGCAGAGCTCTCACCCGAAAGCCAATTAGCCGTCATTGCCGCGCGATCTCTCGACGCCTACCCGACTGAAGACGATGTGACCTGTTTGCTGATACACACCTGAAAGGCTCACCAGTCGTAGGTCAAACTCGACACCACTGTGCGCCCTTCCCCGTAGTAACAATCCAAATCACTGGTGCATTGCGACACATAGGTCTTGTTGGTGAGGTTTTGCACGTTCATCGCCAGCTTCACGCCCTTGAGTTTCAGCGGCGAACTGCCCAGGTCGTAGCTCAGGCTGGCGTCATAGACACTGTAGGACGGCACGGTGAAAGCGCCTGCGTAATAGTCACCCAGGCTCTGACGGGCATAGCGCACGCCCAGGCCTGCGCCGAGGCCAGCCAAAGGGGTGTCGCCGAGCACGGTGTAGTTGACCCACATCGAGGCGGTGAGCGGTGAGATGCCGGCCGGGTGGCGACCTTCGCGGCCGTCGTTGTCCTTGGTGTATTTGACGTCGTTGCGCGAGGCCGAGGCCACCACGTCCCATGCATCGCTGAGGGAGGCCTTGGCTTCCAGCTCGACACCCCGCGAACGCATCGCGCCACTTTGGGTGCTGTAGGTGGTATCTACCGGGTTGGTGGTCAGCACGTTTTCCTGGTCCAGTTGGTAGACCGAGACCTGTACGAAACTCTTCTGGCCGGGCGGTTGGTACTTCACGCCCACTTCGTATTGGTTGCCGGTGGACGGCTCGAACGGTTTTTTATCGATACTGGTGCCGGCCAGCGGCAGGAACGATTCGGTGTAGCTGACGAAGGGCGCCACACCGTTATCGAACAGGTAAACCAACCCGGCACGACCGGTGAAGGCCTGGTCCTTGCTGGCGAAGCGGCTGTCCTGAATCGGTTCCTTGTTCACCACATTGGCCCAGTCGTAACGACCGCCGAGCACAAACGCCCATTTATCCAGTTTGATCTGGTCCTGCACGTACAGGCCGGTCTGGGTAATGGTGCGGTCCCAGCGATAGGGCTGGCCGAAGTTCATACGCTGACCGTAGACCGGCTTGAACAGGTCGATGATCGGCGGATTTCGGTCGTACAGGCCGAGGAACTGGGAGTTGGAGTGGTAGTAATCCAGGCCGACGATCAGGGTGTGGTCCAGCACGCCGGTAGCGAATTCGGCCTGGGCGATGCTGTCCACGCCGAACACTTTGTTGGTTTGCGACCAGTCCACGCCGAAGCGTTGCAGGTAGCGCTGATCCTGCACGCCGGTGGCCGGGTTGGCGACGAAGCGGTAGCCGTGCAGCGGCGCGGTGTAGCGATCGTCGACCTCGGCGTAGCGCGCATTTTGCTTGAGGGTCCAGGTGTCGTTGAGGCGATGGGAAAGCTCGTAGCCCAGCACGTACTGCTCGCGGTTGTACTGGTTGACGCCCGGCTCACCGATAAACAGATCGCGCTTGATCTTGCCGTTGGGGTTGGCCCAGAGGGTGCCGGACGCCGGCAGGCCTTGGGCTTCGGGCACGCCTTTGTCTTTCTGGTACTGGGCGAAGACGGTCAGGCGGGTGTCGTCGTTGGGCTGCCAGGTGAGGCTGGGGGCGATGAACTGGCGTTTGTTTTCGACGTAGTTGATTTCGTCCTGCCCATCATTGGCCAGGCCGGTCAGGCGGTAGAGAAATTGCCCCTGCTCATCCAACGGACCACTGAGGTCGATGGCGGCACTTTTGTGTTCGTACGTACCCGCTTCCAGCACCAACTGATGCACGGGGGTTTCGCTGGGCCGCTTGCTCACCATGTTGACGATACCGCCCGGCTGGTTCTGCCCGTACAGCACCGACGCCGGGCCCTTGAGCACTTCGATACGCTCCAGGGAGTAGGGTTCGATCTGCAATGCGCCGCCGGTGCTGCCGCCGCCGTAAGGCAGGTGCAAACCGTCGAGGTACAGCGGCGTGGGCGAGAAACCCCGCGAGGTGGGTTCGTCAAACAATTTGACCCGGTCAGCGAAGCCGCCGGCGCTCATGCCAGGGGTGTAGAGCAGCGCCTGGGTCACGCTCTGGGCGCCACGGGCCTTGATCTCTGTGGCGGTGATCACGTTGATCGTCTGCGGGATTTCCACCAGTGCCGAATCAGTCTTGCTGCCGGACGCACTGCGCTTGGCGACAATCCCGTCCACCGGGCCCCAGGCGCTTTCCTGCTCCTGCTGACCATTGATCTGCGTGGCGCCCAACTGCAACGGGCCGCCCGCAGAACTCGCCTGCAACGACCAACTGCCCTGGGATTGCACGGCGACCAAACCGCTGCCTGCCAGCAACTGCTCCAACCCCACCCCTACCGCATAACGGCCCTGCAGACCCGCCGTGCGCTTGCCTTCGGTGAGCGTGGCGTCGACCGACAGCAAAATGCCCGACGCGCTGGCAAAGCGATTCAGTGCCTGGTCGAGGCTACCCGCCGGAATGTTATAGGCGTGCTGCGCTTCGGCGCTTTCTTGCGCTTGAACAAAGCTCGGCGCCACAGGCACCGTCGCCAAAAGGCTGACAAACAAGCCACGGCGCAGCGCGCGGGCCAAGGGTTGGACTGGGTGGTGCGGCATTGCAGGACTCCCCGTGAGATCGCTTCTTGATTGGCTTTCAAGAGGTATCCCGAGCGGGCAGCCGAAACCGACAAGCAGTGATGAAAATATTTTCAGACCCGCGCCTTGATCGTCACCCAGTAGCGCGTCACCGCCTGCACCTGCACCGGCAGTGAGCGCTCTAGGGCCGCGAGGATCGCGTCGGTGTTATCCAGCGGAAATACGCCGGTGAGCAACAGCCCCGCCACCGCCTGATCACAGCGCAGCAGCCCAGGTCGATAGCGACTCAATTGCGCGACAAACTCGCCCAGCGGCTGGCGCTCGGCGATCAGGCGATGCTCGGTCCAACTGCTGGTATTGGCACTCAACCCAGGCAACGCGCAGCTTTGGCCCGCGTTGAACCACAGGCTCTCACCGGCCTGCATCTGCACGGCGGTGCCGTGCAACGGGCTGACCCGCACGCGGCCTTCGTAAAGGTCGACGCGACTGCCGTCGGGCAACTCGCGCACGGCAAAACGGGTGCCCAACGCTTGCACATCACCGGCTGGGGTTTCGACGATCAGCGGGCGGGAAGGGTCCTGGCCGCTGGTCAACAGGATCTCGCCACGCACCAGACGGACACGCCGTTCGCTAGCACTGAAGCGCAGGTCCACGGCGCTGTCGCTGTTAAGGTCCAGGCGCGTGCCGTCACTGAGGGTGACGTGGCGGATCTCGCCCGTGCGCGTGCGGTACTCGGCAAACGCCGCTTGCCAGGGTTCGCTGCGCTGCACCAGAACCCCGCTGCCACCGGCCGCCAGCAGCAAGCCGAGCAGCTTGAGCGCGGCGCGGCGCTGGGTGTCCGGGGTGTCGCGCAACACCGCTCGGGCACTGTGAGTGGGTACGCCGCCGAGGGTGTGCTGCAACTGCTGCAAGCGCTGCCAGGCACGCCGGTGCTCCGGGTCTGCGGCCTGCCACTGGGCAAACGCCTGGCGTTGATCGCCTTGCAACTCACCCCCCCATTGCAGCATCAACCACTCACTGGCTTGCTCGACGATGGCCGGCGCGATAGGCGCGTCGTGTTTCATTCTTCGTAGACCACCTGATAGCAGGCGACGATGGCACGGGTCATGTACTTCTGCACCGAACTGACAGAAACGCCCAGACGCTCGGCGATCTGCGTGTAGCTCAGCCCTTCGAACTGCGACAACAGGAAGGCACGGCGCACGTTGTCGGGCATGCGGTCGAGCATGGCGTCGATCTGCATCAAGGTTTCGAGGATCAGCGCACGGGTCTCCAGGGACGGAGATACAGGCTCGGGCAGGTGCGCGATGCTTTCCAGGTAGGCGCGCTCAATGCGCAGCCGTCGCCAATGATCGATCACCAGGTTACGTGCGATTTGCGCCAGGTAGCTGCGGCTTTCCTTGTCGCCGGGGAAGCGACCGGACACCAGCAGGCGCAGGAACGTGTCCTGAGCCACGTCCGCCGCATGCTCACGGTCACCCAGGCGCTTGCGCAACCAGCCTTGCAGCCAACCGTGGTGGTCGCGGTACAGGAGGTGAAGCTGTTGCTGGCCGTCAGTCGCGATGCCCATGAAACGCTCAGATAAGTTATTGAGAGCAATTATCATTACATCTTATTTCGCGACTGACAAAACTCTTTATTGCTCAGCGCTCGGCGGTGTGCAGCGGATACACCGACTCCCAGCCCCCACCCAACGCCTTGTACAACCCGACCATGGCCAACGACACGCCGGTAGAACTCTCCACCCACTGCTCCTGCGTCGCCAGCAATGCGCTCTGCACGGTGAGCACGTTGACGAAGTCCGCTACGCCTTCCACGTACTGATGCTGCGCGGTTGTCAGGGCGATCTGGTTCTGGCGCACGGCTTCGGCGAGGCTGTCGCGGCGCAGTTGGCTGGCGTTGTAGCGGGTCAGTTGGTCGTCGATTTCATGCCAGGCGCGCAGCACGGTTTGCTGGTAGGCCAGGGCCGCTTCCTGTTGCTGGGCTTCGCGCAGATTCACCATGCCTTGCAAGCGCCCGCCATTGAACAGCGGCAGGCTGAACTGAGGGCCGAAGGCGAAGGCTCGTGAGCCCCAGGAGCCAAGATCCGAAAGCTGCATGGCCTGGGAGCCGAGGCTGCCGGACAGGGTGATACGCGGGTAGAAATCACCCTTGGCCACACCGATGTTGGCGGTGGCCGCGTGCAAACGGGCTTCGGCCTGACGGATATCCGGGCGGCGTTCGGCAAGCTGCGACGGCAGGCCGATGGCAACTTGGCGCTGGGTCTGCGGTACGGCGGCGTCCTTGGACAACTGCGCGTGCAGGGCTTGTGGCGGCTCGCCCATCAGCAGGCTCAGGGCGTTGATCAGCTGATCCTGGCGTTGCTGCAAATCCGGCAAGCGCGCTTCGATGGCGGCGACTTGGGCAGCGGCTTCGGCCACGTCCAGATCAGTCGCTACACCGTCGGCCAGGCGCAGTTGCGAGAGCTTGAGGCTGTGGCGCGCAACGTCGAGGTTTTGCTCGGTGACGGCACGGGTGTTTTGCACGCCGCGCAGTTGGATATAGTCCTGGGCGGTCTCGGCCAGCACCGACAACAGCACGGCGCGACGGTCGTTTTCGGCGACTTGTAGGGTGGCGTCGGCGGCTTCGGTTTCGCGTTTGACGCGGCCCCAGAAGTCCAGCTCCCAGGACGCGGAGAAGCCCGCGTCCCACTGGTTGAAGGCGGAACGCCCGTTTTCGCCGGATGGGTCGCTCAAGCCTTTGCCGCTGTTGCGTTTGCGCTGGTAAGCACCTGAGGCTTCGACATTGGGATAGCGCTCGGCGGTCGTCACTTGGCGCACGGCGCGGCTTTGTTCCAGGCGGCTGCTGGCCAGTTTCAGGTCAAGGTTATCGGTGAGGGCGCGGCGCGTGAGGGCCGAGAGTTGTGCGTCGTGGAACACGTCCCACCAGCGCTCCTGGAGTGGGTCGCTGATGGCGCGGCTGTCGGCTTGGCGGCCTTGGGGCTCGTTCCATTGCGCCACTTGAGGGCTTTGCGGGCGCTGGAAATCCGGGCCGACGGTGCAGGCGCTCAGGCTGATCAGACTCAGGGTGAGCCAGGCAAGGCGTTTCATTGCTGCGCCACCTCACGTTGAACGGCAACAGGTTGGGTGTCGACGCTCGCTTCCACGGACATACCGACGCGCAGGCGCTCGGTCAGCGGCTGGTTGGGTTCCAGCACAATTTTGACCGGAATGCGCTGCACCACCTTGGTGAAGTTGCCCGTGGCGTTGTCCGGTTTGACCGAGGCGAAGGTCACCCCAGTCGCCGGGGCGAGGCTCTCCAGATGACCGTTGAGCAACTCGCCGTCGAGGCTGTCGACCCGCACCTGCACGGCTTGGCCGGCATGCATGTGAGAGAGCTGGGTTTCCTGGAAGTTGGCCACCACGTAGGCCTCGGCCAACGGCACCACGGCGAGGATCTTGCTGCCCGGCGTCACATAGGCGCCGACGCGCACCGCGCGCTCGCCGACCATGCCATCGACCGGCGCCACGATGCGCGTGTAGGACAGCTGATAGCTGGCCATTTCCAGCGCGGCCTGGGCGCGCTTGAGCCCGCCTTCGGCGGCATCGCGCTGGGCGGTGAGAATCTCCACCTGCTTGCGCTCGGCTGCCAGCACTGCTGTGGCATTGGCCAGGCGTGCGGTGGCCTGGTCGATGCGGGTCTTGGCTTGCTGGGCGTTTTGCACCGTGCCGGCGCCCACGCCGGCGAGGTGGTTGTAGCGGTTCAGTTCGTGTTCGGCGAAGGCCACTTCGGCGCGGTCCGCGGCGACGGTGGCCTGGGCTTGGGCGATCACCGAACTTTGCCGTTCCAGGGTCGCGGTGGCGTTTTTCAGTTGAGCCTGGGCGACCAAGGTGTCGGCATCAGCGGCCTGGGCGGCGGCGCGAAAATCCCGGTCGTCGATCAGCGCCAGCAGTTGTCCGGCCTTGACCCGCTGGTTGTCCTCCACCAGCACTTCCTTGATAAAACCCGCCACGCGCGGGGCGACCAAGGTGAAGTCAGCGGCGACGAACGCGTCGTTGGTGCTTTGGTGCTTACTGCCCAACAAGCCAGGCGCGACCAGGTACACCAGCACACCGACGGCAAATATGGTGATGACGGAGACGGCCACTTTGTCTTTGCGTTTCATGAAAATTCCTTTTGGCTAGGTCGGTGCGCGAGGCGGAAAGATCCGCGTGGGCATCCAGAAAATCAGCAGGATCAACGCCACGGCGACGCCGCCCATGACGTAATAAAGATCCGAAGACGTGAGCACTACGGCCTGCTCGTGCAACCGATGGGCGAGGCCCGGCGCGTTGCCGTCGGCCAGGGGCGAATTGCCCAGGCGGTCCACCAGCATGGTCGAGTGAAAGTGCAGGCGCTGGGTGGTCAACGTGTCCAACACGCCGGTGGCAACCACGGCGGAAAGGCCTTTGACGGTGTTGAACCAGGCCGAGGCGAACGGGCCGTCCTGTGGCTGAATACTGCCGGTGGACAGCATCAGCAGCGGCAACACAGCCATGGGCTGTCCAAAGATTTGCAGCAGGTACAGGCCGTAGAAATCGTCGCGAATCCATTGCGAGGTGAGGTGTGCGCTGCCGATGCAACACAGCACCAGCATGCTCAGGCCGATCCCCAGCACCCAGCGGCAATCGACCCAGCGCAGGTTGCACAGTGCAGCCACCAGCGGCAGCGCGATCAACTGCGGCAGTGCCATCAGCAGCATCACCGGCGCGGTTTGCAGCGGTCGATAGCCTTGGACCTGGGCGAGGAAACTCGACGGGATGATGATCACCGAGGTCAGCACCATCAGCACGCCCGCCAGTACGATCAGGGCAAACGACAAATTACGCAGACCGAGCATCTGCAACTTGAAAAACGGCATCGGGTGCGACCACTCATTGAGCATGAACAGCACCAGCAACACGCTGCCGCCACTCAGCAAACAGGTGATCAGGCCCGACTCGAACCAGTCCAGGCGATTGCCTTGCAGGATGCCGATCACCAGCATGCAGATCGCCGGGAAGCCCAGCAGCAGGCCGCGCCAGTTGAACTGCTTGAAGCGCTCCAGGCGCAGCGGGTCCTGGGGCAAGCCGTAGGCCACGGCGGCCATCGCCAGCAGGCACGGCGCGACGATCTGCCAGAACGCCCACTGCCAGCCGACGTATTCGGTCCACAGCGCCGCCAGTGGTGTGCCGAGGCTCGGGCCGAAGGTGGCGGTGAGTGCATAGCCGGCCAAACCATACAGCTTGACGTTGGCCGGCAGGAAACGCAGCGCCACGGTCATCAGCATCGGCGGCAACGCGCCACCGGCCAGGCCTTGCACGGTGCGCAGCAGCAATAGGCTTTCGTAGTTCGGTGCGAACGGGCACAGGATGCCAAGCACGGTGAACAGGCCAATGGCGCACAGGGTGAAACGGCGCAGGGAAAACGTCACCGCGCACCAGGGCGCAAAGGCCATCGCCGCGACCGAGGTGGCGGTGTAGGCCGCGACCAGCCAGGTGCCTTCGTCAAACCCGATGTACAGCGCACCACGGATATCGGCGAGGGCCACCTTGGTGACCATCTCGTTGAGGCCGGACACCAGCACCGCCAGCAACACCCCGACCAGGCCGATGATGATGCGCGCGCCGAACACGGGCGGGGTGAGGGCGCTGGGTTTGGCTGCGGCCGCGAGGGTGGGGGCAGCGAGGGAAGTCATGAACAGGTAACTCGGCATGGTAAATACCCGAGCAGTTTAATCAGGCAAAACCATGACAAAAAGTTACTTATCGGCAGCTTATAAGTGCGTCAGGCGCAATCCTTGAATTTGCCCTGTGTACGCTTGAGATTCAGGTCGGCTGGGCTTCCAGCCACGTGGCGTGGCAGCTCTCGCGCATGGTTTCGCGCAGCCATTTGTGCGCCGGGTCCTTGTCGAAACGCGGGTGCCAGGATTGGGCCAACACCAGAGTCGGCAAGGAGATCGGCAGCGGGAAGGCGCGCAGGGGCAGCTTCAGGCGGTTGGCGCTGTAGAGCGCTTCCTTGGGCACCGGCAGGATCAGGTCGGAGTCGGGCAGCATGAACATCGCGCCGTGAAACCCTGGGGCGATCATCGCCACGCGGCGCTCCAGGCCCTGGGCATTCAGCGCGGTATCGATCGGCCCCCGGGCGATGCCGCGCCGCGAGATGCTGATATGGGAGTAGCTGGCGAAACGTGCCGC
Organism: Pseudomonas sp. 2822-17; assembly: GCF_002742485.1. Classification (NCBI taxonomy): domain Bacteria; kingdom Pseudomonadati; phylum Pseudomonadota; class Gammaproteobacteria; order Pseudomonadales; family Pseudomonadaceae; genus Pseudomonas; species Pseudomonas sp. 2822-17. The sequence continues at coordinate 17,772 of NZ_LJRZ01000371.1, read as the reverse complement.
GGTGATCTCCTCGTCGAACAACGGGTGGTCCTGCCGCGCCAGGCCGACGAAGGTGGTGGAGAACAGGTTCTGCACCTTGACCTCAGGGCTTGCCGGCTGGGTGTTGCTCACGCGCAAATCCAGGCGCCCTTCGCGCAGGGCTTCGTCGTCGGTGTCGCCTTCGGGCACGAAACACAGCTCGCACAATGGCGCAACGCGCTCCATGGTGTCGAACAGACGACCGCCATACACACCGATGAAAAAGTCATTGGCGCGCACGCTGAAGCGGCGGCGCAGCGTGCTCAGGTCTACCTGGTCAGCCGAGCGAAACAGCAGCGCGGCCTGCTCCACCACGTTGCGCACCTGGCCCTGTAACTGCAATGCCTTGGGCGTTGGCACCAGGCCGCGCCCGGCACGCACCAGGATCGGGTCGCCCACCGCTTCGCGAATGCGCGTGAGGGTGCGGCTCATGGCCGCCGGGCTGAGGTTCATCCGCCGGGCGGCGCCGACCACACTGCCCTCGTCGAGCAAAGCGTCGAGGGCGACCAGCAGGTTCATGTCCGGTAGTTGCATGCCAAGCACTCATGATCAGAGGGGAGTGAACTGGGCGCAATCGTAGCAGGGATAGGTGGATCAGCGCTGCATGCCCCAACGCTTCACGGTGAGCCGCTCGAAGGTGTCAAACACCAGGTTCTCCACCAGCAGGCCGATCAGGATCACCACCGCTAACCCGGCAAACACCTTGTCGGTGTAAAGCTCGTTGCGGTTCTGGAAGATGTACCAACCCAGCCCGCCCTTGCCGCTGGTGGCGCCGAACACCAACTCGGCGGCGATCAGTGTGCGCCAGGCAAATGCCCAGCCGATTTTCAGGCCGGCGAGGATCGACGGCAGCGCGGCCGGGATCAGGATAAACAGCACAAAGCGCATGCCCTTCAGACCATAGTTGCGACCGGCCATGCGCAGCGTCTCGGACACGCCGAGAAACCCTGAATAGGTGTTGAGCGCCAGCGCCCACAACACCGAATGCACCAGCACGAAAATCAGGCTGTTCTGGCCCAGGCCGAACCACAGCAGCGCCAGCGGCAATAACGCAATGGCTGGCAGCGGGTTGAACATCGAGGTCAGGGTGCTCAACAGGTCGCGGCCCAATTGGGTCGACACGGCCAAGGTGGTCAGGGCAAACGCCAGCACAATGCCGATCAGGTAACCCTTGATCAGCACCACCAGCGAGATGCTCACCTTGCTCAGCAATTCGCCGCTGAGCAGGCCGTCGTACAACGCGGCGGACGTCTGCAGAAAGCTCGGCAGCAGCAGGTCGTTGTTCTGGTAGCGCGCCACGGCTTCCCAGAGGATCGCGAGCACAATCAGGATCAGGCCCTTGCGCAGCCAGCCTTGTTGCCACAGGCGTTGGCGCAGGGGCAATTCGCGCTCCACGGGGACACTGAGCAGCGGTTCGAGGGTGACTTCATATTCCTGGCGCATGGGTTGCCCTCTTAGTAAGCGATGCGGATGTCGGCAAAACCCAACTCGGGTTCCGCGGCGCTGGTTTCATCGAACAGCAAGCGATGAATCCGTCGCGCCGACGCCTGGAAGTCCACACCGCCCAGGCTGTGCAGGTCGTATTGATGGCTGTGGATTTCTGCGCGTACGCGCCCCGGATGGGGGGACAGCAACAGGATGCGATTACCCACCACCAGTGCTTCTTCGATGGAGTGGGTGACGAACAACAGGGTGAAGCGCACCTCTGCCCAGAGCAGCAGCAATTCTTCCTGCATCTTGCGCCGGGTGAGGGCATCGAGGGCGGCGAAGGGCTCGTCCATCAACAGGATTTTCGGCTGCATGGCCAGGGCACGGGCGATGGCCACGCGGGCCTTCATGCCGCCGGATAACGTGTGGGGGTAGGCGTCGGCGAAGGCACTCAGGCCGACTTTGTCGAGGTAATGCAGGGCGCGTTCTTCAGCTTCGCGGCGCTTGAGGGTCTTGGACGCCAGCAGCGGGAACATTACGTTTTGCTTGACGGTTTTCCACGGCGGCAGTTGGTCAAATTCCTGAAACACCACGATGCGGTCCGGGCCCGGTTGCTCGACCTTTTGCCCCAGCAAACGAATCTCGCCCTCGCAAGGTTTGATAAACCCGGCGATGGACTTGAGCAAGGTGGATTTGCCGCAGCCCGAAGGGCCGAGCAGCACGTAGCGGTCAGCCGGGTCGATCTCGAAACTGACCTGATGGGTGGCCCGCACCACGCGCTCGGGGGTGCGGTATTCGAGGCTGACGTTATCCACCGCCAGCAACGGCTCGGCGGTGTGCAGGTTGCTGGCCGTGTGGCCTTGCAAGGGCGCGTTCATCTCAGCTTCCTTGCAGGGGCCTGGCGTCCTGGAAGAAGTAGTCCTTCCACGATTCAGGCTTGTTTTTAATGGCGCCGACGCGGTAGAGGAATTCCGCCAGCGGGTAAGTATTTTTCGGCGTGACGCTGAATTCGAACTGCGGGTTGTCGATGATCTTGAGCAGCTCGGCGCGGTCGATCTTAGCCTTGGTCACGCGGATGTAGGTGTCGGCGGCGGCGCCTTTGTCGTTCTGGGCAAATTGTGCGGCTTCGGTCAATGCCTCGACGAACGCCTTGTAGGTTTTCGGGTTGTCATTGCGGAATTTCTCGGTGGCGAACAACACCGTCGGTGAGTTGGGGCCGAGCAGGTCATAGGTGTTCAACACCACATGCACATTGGGGTTGGCCAGGGCCTGATCCTGGAATGGCGGGTTGGAAAAGTGCCCGGTCAGCTCGGTACCGCCAGCGATCAACGCGGCGGTGGCGTCAGGGTGCGGGACGGCGACGGTGTACTTGTCGAGGCGATTGAATTCCTTATCGCCCCACTGCTTGGCGGCGGCATATTGCAGGAAGCGCGACTGCACCGAAACGCCCACCGCAGGCACGGCGATGCGGTCCTGGTCGGTGAAGTCGGCAATGGTCTTGACCTTGGGATTGTTGCTGACCAGGTAGTACGGGAAGTTGCCCAGTGACGCTACGGCCTTGACGTTCTGCTTGCCGTGGGTGCGATCCCAGATGGTCAGCAGTGGGCCGACGCCGGCACCGGCGATGTCGATGGAGCCGGAAAGCAGCGCATCGTTGACTGCCGCGCCACCGGAGAGCTGGGTCCAATCGACCTTGATGTCGATACCTTCCTGCTTGCCGTATTTCTCGATGAGATTCTGGTCGCGCACTACGTTGAGCAGCAGGTAAACGATGCCGAATTGTTCGGCGATGCGGATCTCTCCTTCCGCCTGGGCAACCGCCGGGGCTACCAGGCTGCCGGCCAGCAGGCTGATACCCAGCCCAACGGTGGCGGCCAATCGTGCAAATGGAATGTTCCTGGACATGGTCATGCTCCGAATCAGAAAGGCGCGTCGCCCTGGATGGTGGTGCGAAACAGCTTGCGGCGCAGATGGCTCGGGCAACCGGCGGCGAGGTGGATCAACGAGCGGTTGTCCCAGAACACCAGGTCGTGGGGCTGCCATTGGTGGTGATAGATGTTCTGCGCCAGCACGCTGTGGGCGTAGAGCTGGGTGAGCAGGTCGCGGCTTTCGTCTTCGGGCAGGCCGACGATGCGGGTGGTGAAGCCTTCACTGACGAACAGCGCCTTGCGACCGTTTTCCGGGTGAGTGCGCACAATCGGGTGCACCACTTCTGCGACCTGCGCCAACTGCTCGGGGGTGAGCGTGGGGCGCCAGTTGCCTTCGAATTTGGTCTCGCTGTAGCGCGCGGTATAGGAATGTGCGGCGCTGCGGCCAGCGACCGCTTTGCGCAGATGCTCGGGCAGTTGGTCCCAGGCTTTGTGCATGTCGGCGAATAAGGTGTCGCCGCCTTCGCAGGGCAGCTCCTGGGCATGCAGCATCGAGCCAAGGCTCGGCAGTTCTTTATAAGACAGGTCCGAATGCCAGAATTTTCCCGCGTCGCCCAGGCCGATGGATTGGCCGTTTTCGATGATGTTGGAGACGATCAGGATTTCCGGGTGGTTGGCCAGCAGGAACTGTTTGAGCACGTGGATCTGCAACACGCCAAAGCGACGGCTGAAGGCAATCTGTTGTTCGGGGGTGATACGTTGGTCGCGAAAGACCACCACATGGTGATCCAGGTGCGCACGGTGGATACGGACGAAATCCTGGTCATTGACTGGCCGGGACAGGTCCAGGCCAATAACCTCGGCGCCGACACTGCCGGGCAGCGGGCGAATCTCGAACGTTTGGGCGGTAGGGATCGCTGTTGGAACAGTAGAGGTGGCAGACATGAGTTCACTCCCGGTCAGACAGGAGAGTGACTTTATAGATATAAGAACGGCAATTTAAATACCGTTAGAGAATATCTATATGCGGGAATGTCGCAGCATGCCAATGCCGTGTAAGACCCCGCAAGACCCCGACGTGGGCCGTCTGAGCAGCATGTTGAAACGCTTACAAGCCGAAACCGTGCCCGTTTGACAAGCCTATGGGCAGCCTCTAGTGTGCATTGGATCCAATTAGCCACCACTTTTCCAATAAGGAGGATAGCGTAACCGTGACGCAGAAGCCGAACCCTTTGAACAGCATCAAGATCAGCGGGCCTATTCCCGCCCATCTTGCTCGCTCCGTGATTGAAGAAACCCTGCGCAATGCCATCCTCGACGGCCGATTGCCCTGCGGGACCGCCATGCGCCAGCAAGAGCTGGCCAGCCTGTTCGGGGTCAGCCGCATGCCGGTGCGTGAAGCCTTGCGCCAGCTGGAGGCGCAGTCACTGTTGCATGTGGTCACCCACAAAGGCGCCGTGGTTGCACCGCTGATCGAAGACAATTCAGCTGAGACCTATGAGCTGCGTATGTTGCTGGAGTCCGAGGCGCTGCGCCTGTCGATTCCCTTGCTGACCGAAGCTGATATCGCCGAGGCAGACACCTTCATCTGTGCCCTGGAACAGGAAAAAGACTACGCCGAGATTGGTCGCCTTAATCGCCTGTTTCACATGACCCTGTATGGCAAGGCGCCCAACCAGCGACTACTCAAATTGGTAGAGCACGGGCTGAATGAGGAAGAGCGCTTCCTGCGTTTCAACCTTGAAGCAATGGGGCTGGGGGAGACATCCCAGGAAGATCACCGTGAACTGCTGAACCTCGTGGCGCACAAACACGTCGCTGAGAGCATCCTGACGTTACGCAATCACTTGATGCGCGGGATGGAAGTGATCACCACCTACCTGAATGGCCTGGAAGCCGACGCCAGGTAATTCATTCAGCAGAACCTCGCTCTCCCGCCTTGCCCATCAAGAGTTGCGGGTCACTGCCCATTGGACAGAGGCCCGCACTGAAGAAACTTCCGACTTCAATAACGAAACTAACTGACAGCACATATTATTTAGAAAAACTTCTAACATATTTGTATGCTCGCCAAATTGTTTAACCCGCCTATCATCTTTTATTACTAAACCAGGCCACTCACTCAGCGCCTCACGCGCGCGGGCGGCTTTCCTGGCCATGCCTGGTTTACATCTACTTATCTTTTTGCCAATCACAAAAGCCCATCGCTGTTTCTACAGTAGACGCAATAATTTATAGGCATCAACCATGCATCAACCGTTACTGGAACAAAAAAAACTGCAGTTATACAGCCATCCGTTATTTGCGGAAATAACTTCACTTAGCAAGTTACGACGCTTTATGGAAGGCCATGTTTTCGCTGTTTGGGACTTCATGACACTCACCAAACGCCTGCAACAGGACCTGACCTGCACTCACTTGCCCTGGCTGCCACCCTGCGACCCGCAAGCTGCACGCCTGATCAATGAAATAGTGCTGAGCGAAGAGTCAGACACGCATCCCCGTGGAGGCCATTGCAGCCACTTCGAGCTGTACCTGGAAGCCATGGCCGAGGTCGGCGCCAGCACCTCTGCAATCAACCGTTTCGTTGCGTTCCTGCGTCAAGGCGCGACGGCAGATATGGCCTTGCACGAGGTTGCGCCGCCTGCCGGGGTGGCCCGTTTTGTCAGGGCAACGTTATGCGTCGCGGTAAACGCGCCCACGCACTGTGTGGCGGCTGCGTTTCTGTACGGCCGCGAGCGTGTCATCCCCGCGATGTTCGAGCGCATCCTGCAAGCGGATGCGTCGATCCTGCATCAGGCGCCTACCTTGTGCGGCTATCTCAAGCGCCACATCGAACTGGATACACAGGATCATGGCCCGGCAGCGGAGCAACTGCTCGCACGTCTGCTCAGTGCAGATCCAGCGTATGCCCAACAAGCCGGGGATACAGCCCTCGCCGCCATGCAAAGTCGCATCGACTTATGGGACGAGTTGCGGGTCTCGTTGCAAGGGGTACGCCCATGAACACTGCCAATTACCCCGCCATTGCCGAAGATTGGGAGCGCCGCGCAACCGTTCGCACACGCCCTCGCCGCCTGCTGGAAAACGATGACAAGTTGATCTACCCCTTGTGCCGCCAGCCATTGGTACTCAGCACGGCCTTTGTTCAACATTGCCCGCAGTGGCGCGACTTCGTGCTGGTGCAAAGCTTTTACAAGTTCATCAATGACGTGGTCATCTTCGAGACTGAAATCGTCGATAAAACTGCCCGCAGCATAGCCAAGAATCGCTTCTCGCTGCCCTTCCCCCTCGCCTGCCGCGTTGACGCGATGACCGTTGTGGTGGACGAGGACTATCACGCGCTGGTTGCACTGGATTTTCTGCAACAGACGGTGGCCATGACGGGCATACAACCGCTGGACCTGCCCGGGCAAATCGAGTTGAGCCGCGCGCTGCCGGCGGCACAAGCCCTGGCACCCGCTCACCTGAGCGATGCGGTGGAGTTGATTGGCGTGGCCATCGCCGAAAACACCGTCACCCAGGATGTAGCAGCGTTTTCCAAGGACAACAGTGTCAAAGCGTCGGTTCGCGGCTTGATGGCCGACCACTTGTTTGACGAAGGTCGCCACGCGCAATTCTGGACGCGGCTGGTGCGCATTTATTGGCAGGCCGCGAGTGCCGATGACCGCGACAGCATCGCTCAAGTGCTGCCGACGTTCCTGGCGCATTACCTGACCAACGACCTGCAGAAGAACTTCGACCTGCATCTGGTTGATCATCTCGACATCAATGACAAAGTACGCAATGCACTGCGCGATGAGGTCATGGCACTGGCGTTCCCCATCAGCCGCCATCACCCATTGATGGGCAATATCATGACCTTCCTTCAGCACAGCGGTTTATTGCAGACACCCAGTGTTGCGCAGGCGTTGAACGACTACCTGCCAGCGTCCGGGAGGCCTACATGAGGCGACTGAACATTGGCTGGAGCGGCGCCAGCAGCGCTTTGAACGATATCCGGCAAGTGCTTGAGCAATACGGGCATATCTCAAGCGACGACGCCCTCGACCTGTTGATTGACGATGGCAGCCAACCACCGCCGATCCACGCTGACCAAACCCCACGGATACGCCTGCGCGTGGGCATTGGTCCGGTCGCCGACGGCGGGCTGCCCCAGCTGCAAGTGCGCGCTTATGCGCACGACTGGCGGACAGTTGCCGTACTGCACATCGCCGACGAGCCCAGTGGAAACGGTCACCGGCTGCGCCAGCAGGCGATGAGTGCGCTGGTCGAATGGGTCGTGCTGCACGTCAGTGGCTTCGCCCGCGATCCAGGGTACTTTTCTGCAACCGCAGTTGCCAATGAGTGGCCCGAGCAGGACTTGCGAGCCTTGGAGGCGCTGGCGTTTCTTCATCGATTCAACCGTACGGCAGACCTCACGTTGATGCAGGAAGCGCGGGTGTCGCCAATCGAACAACTGCAGGCCAGCCTGCACACCTTCGCCGAACGCCCGGCGCTGAACATCGCCGGCAGCCAGGTGACCTACCGTCAATTGCATCGCCACGCCCTGGCGATCCAGCAACGATTACTGCCCTTGCTGGACACCGCAGACGCGCCGCCGGTGGTGGGTGTGTACCTGGAAAAATCCACTGAGCTATACGCCAGTATTCTCGCAGTGCTGGGCTGTGGCGCGGTGTACATGCCGCTCGGCACCGAGCAGCCCGCTCAACGCCATCACGTCATGCTCGAAAGCGCGGGGGCTCGCGTATTGCTGGACGCCGGTCAGCATCCATTGCGGGGGCGTTTTGTGTCAGTGGATGTGCGCAGTGTCGCTCCCCTCGACGCCGACATCACACGCCCGTTGATACGCCAACGCCCGCACCCAGATGCCCCCTGCATCGTGCTTTATACATCGGGCACCACCGGCCAGCCCAAGGGCGTGCTGCTCAGCCAATACAACCTGGCGCACTTCACGGCGTGGTTCAAGCGCTGCATGGGTTTGGACGCGCAGAGCCGCGTCCTGCAGTTCTCGCCGTTGAGCTTCGATTCGTCGCTGATCGATATTTTCCCTGCCTTGATAGCCGGTGCCGAGTTGGTCGTCCCAAGCGAAGAGCAACGGCGCGATCCTCACCAACTGCTTGAAATGCTCCACCAGCACTGTGTCACCCACGCCTTTCTGCCGCCCGCCCTGCTCAACATCCTGCCGCCCGACGCCTGGTTGGGGCTAACGCACCTGCTGACGGGAGGCGATGCGTGCGAGCCTCATGTGATCGAGCGACTGGCGGGGCAATGTCAGTTTCACAACCTCTACGGCCCTACAGAGGCGACGGTGTTGGTCACCCATCGGGTGATGCAGGTCGGCGACAGCAACCGCAGCCTTGGCCTGCCCATTGCCAATAGCCAGGTGCTGATCCTTGATGCCGACCTGCAACCGGTGGATGAACAGGTGATGGGCGAGGTGTACATCATCGGCCCTGGGGTAAGCCTGGGATATGTGAAAGAACCGCAACAAGCGGCCAGCGCTTTCGTCGAACTGACAGTGCCCGGTGGCCGGAACCTGCAGGCCTACCGCAGCGGCGACCTGGCCAAGTGGACCACCGACGGCATTGTGCTGGGTGGGCGATGCGACGATCAGGTGAAGATCCGTGGCTTTCGGATTGAGCCTCAGGAAATTGAGCAATGCCTGCGCAACAGCCGGTTGTATCGCCAGATTGCGGTAGTTATCGATGGTGAAAACAGAATCCGATGTTTTGCCGCCCAGCCTGAACCGGGTGCTACGGTGGCAGGCCTGCAGCAATATGTGCGGCAGTGGCTGCCGGACTACATGCAGCCCGACGGTTGGGTCGAGTTGGCGGGTATGCCGTACACCTGCAATGGAAAAGTCGACCGTAAAACCCTGTTGGCGCTACCGTTTGAGCCCCCTTTGCGGCCTTCTCCTTGCACTGCATGCACCCCGTTTCAAACGCGGTTAAGCAGCCTGTGGGGTGAGTTGCTGGCGTTGCCCGTTCATCGGCTGTCCATGGATGACAGCTTCTTCGATCTAGGCGGTCATTCAATGTTGCTGTCGATGCTGATGCTGCGTGTTCGCGAGCAATTCGGCGGTGGTTTCACGCTAGGTCACTTCCTGGAAGTACCGACGATCCGTACCCTCGCAACCCTGCTGGAGAACGGTGAACGGCCCGATGCTCCCTTTGCTCAGGCGATTCGGGATGCCCAGCGGAAGTGGGTGATCAACACGCTGACACAAGACCGTGCGGGGGATCCCCGCAAAGTGATCGTGACGGGGGCCAACAGTTTCGTCGGCAGCCATATCGTCGAAGCCTTACTGGCCGGCGGTGCAACCCAGGTTGCCTGCCTGGTACGCGAGGAGCCGGGGAATACCGCGATGGCACGGTTTACCGAGGCGTTGCGCGAGTACCGCCTGGCACACCTGGACCTGAGCCGGGTGCACGTCTTCGCGGCCGATATCAGCCAGCCGCAATTGGGCTTGAGCCGTGAGGTGTACGACGCCCTTGCAGAGGATTTCGGCGCACTGGTGCACAACGCGGCACGGGTCAACCACGTACTGGACTACCTCTCACTGGCGAGGGATAACGTCGACCCCATATTCGAGTGCCTGCGTTTATGTGAAACACGCAGCAAAAAAGTCTTCAATTTTGTCTCGACACTGTCGGCCTCCAGCAGCATCAATTCGCGGGGACAGGTGCTGGAAACGCCTGCGGCGGCCACATTGCCGCTGTACATCAAGAACGGCTACAACCTGTCCAAGTGGGTTGCCGAGCGACAGCTGGGAGGCGCACTCGCCCAAGGTGCCTGGGTGAATATCTATCGTCCCGGGAATATCAGTTTCAACAGCCGCAACGGTGTCTGCCAGCCGCAAAAAAACCGCCTGATGTTGATGCTCAAGGGGTCTCTGCAACTGGGCTTGCTGCCGCATTTGGATTTGAACTTCGATTTGATGCCTGTGGATTTTCTGGCGCGCTTCATGGCGTTCCACTGCGGCCGCTTTGAGGCCGACAGAAACGTGTTCAACCTGCATAACCCACAACCCTTGAGTTGGGAGCGCTACCTGGATGCATTCAGCCAGGCAGGCCACCCCTTCGAACGAGTGAGCATTGCGCAATGGCAGCAGGCGTTACGAACGGTGGGACCGGACAACGCACTGTTTGGCGTACTTGGGTTCTACCTTGATCGCCTGGATGAGGACATCGGCGATACTTCGACGATTCGCCACGACAACGCGCGGCACGGTGTTCAGCAGATGGGGGAGTCCTACCCCGAAAAAGATTCGGTGCTGTTGAGCAAAGGCTGTAACTACCTCAAGGCCATCGGCTTTCTTTGAAACGCCTCAGGACAACCTCATGAAACCGCTGCAACCTGATACGTTAATCCGCAACCCGAACGGCGTGCCGATCGTCGCCTGCGTCGTGGTCGATTGCCCTGCCAGCCACCTCTGGAACGCGGTGGGTCAGTTCGGGGGCTTCGATGCATTCATTCCTGCCCTGACGCATATCGAAATGACCGGCGCCGGTGTGGGCGCGTTGCGCACGAAGTTTTTCCACGATGGCAACCTCGTGGTGGAACAGCTCAATAGCCGGGATGAGCATGCGATGCGCATGACCTGGACCACGATCTACAACACCCTGGGCGTGGCCAGGTTGTGGGCGGCAATCAACGTAGAAGCACTTGGAGAACAGTGCTCCAAGGTAACCTGGACCGTTATTGCCGAGCCCGAAGACAAGGGGCAGGAGGGATTTGAACAGTTTGTGCAGGGGTTCGTCGACAGCGCCCTGGAGAATGTCCGCCGCTTGCTGGCAAAGCGGTAGGAGCGAAATCGCTCGCTCCTACCACACACTCGGCAGATCAAATCTTGAAGCTATCGACCAGCTGCTTCAACCGATTGGCTTGTTGCGAGAGCGCATCGCAGTCCTTCAGGGTTTCGTTGAGATTGGTCACGCCCTGTTGGTTCAGCAGGTTGATCTGGTTGATGTCGACGTTGAGGGTTTCCACCACGGCAGTCTGTTCCTCGGTGGCCGCAGCGACGGACTGGTTCATGCCGTCGATCTCGACGATTCGCTGCGTAACGCTGACCAGGCGCTCGCCCGCCTGGTTGGCCACTTGAACGCTTTCTTCACTGGAGGTCTGACTGGCATTCATGGTGGTCACTGCCTCACGCGAACCCACTTGCAGCGAAGTGATCATTTTATGAATTTCTTCAGCCGACTCCTGGGTACGGTGAGCCAGGTTACGCACCTCATCAGCGACCACGGCAAATCCGCGTCCTGCTTCACCGGCACGAGCCGCTTCGATGGCCGCGTTCAATGCCAGCAGGTTGGTTTGCTGGGAAATACCTTTGATCACATCAAGGATGTGGCCGATGTTGTCAGTGCTGGCGTTCAGAGTTTCGATCTGGGTACAGGACAGGCTGATCTTTTGCGACAGCTCCGACATTGCCAGGATGGTTTGCTCAACTACTTTGCGCCCATCGTCGGCCTGCTCGCTGGCACCACTGGCGTGCTGTGAAGCGTCGGCGGCGTTACGTGCGATTTCCTGGGTAGCGGCGCCCAGCTCGTTAATGGCTGCGGCCACGCTGTTGGTGCGTGCGCTCTGCTCGTCAGAGCCGATGATCGAGGCATTGGACGACGCCATCACACGCTGGGACAAGTCATGCACCTGGCGTGTGGCTGAGGACACTTCGGAAATCGAGGCGTGAATACGCTCCACGAACCGGTTGAACGCACTGCCCACTTCTCCGAACTCGTCTTTGCTGGTGACCGCCAGGCGGCGGGTCAGGTCGCCCTCGCCTTGGGCAATGTCCTGCATGGCAATACCCATGGTGGTCAGGGGCCGCAGCAGCACTTGGATCAGCAAGCTCAAGAGCACGGCAATCGCGACGACGGCGATCAGCATGGCAATCAATGCGGACGTACGGAATTTACCCAGCGGTGCGTAGGCTTTGTCTTTATCAATCGACAGACCGATATACCAATCAGCACCAGGCAAGCCACTGATAGGCGTGAACGACAGGATGCGATCCTGGCCTTTGAGGACGACCTCCTGGTTAAGTTTCTCGATGCGCAGGCTGATGCCAGGATAGATGTCCTTGAGGTTTTTCATCACTTGGTCTTCGTCAGGGCTGACGATGACTTGGCCGTCACCGCTGACCAGGAACGCATGGCCGATACCGCCGAAATCCACCGAGTTGATGATCTTCACCAGGGTTTGCAGGCTCAGGTCTCCGCCGACCACGCCGAGCAACTCGCCATTCTTTTTCACCGGCATGGCGATCGTTACGATCTGCCCTCCCACTGCGGCCATATAGGGCGGCGTGAGCATGGGTTTATCGGCAGCCACCGCTTGTTTGTACCAAGGACGCTGACGAGGGTCGTAACCGTCAGGCATCTTTGCGTCCGGGCGCTGGGTGAACACCCCGTTAGTTTGGCCAACATAGGTGAACTGGAAGTTCGAAGTGAACGCTGGTTGATCGACCAACCCCGGGAGGTCAGCCCCACTGCCTTGGTGGGCAACGTTTTGCGTCAGGCTTTCGAGCACCAATATTCGACCGCTGAGCCAGTTCTGCACGCTGCTGGCGGTGAGCTCACCAGACTGCTGAATAGACGACTCCAGGTTCTGCTTGATGGTGCTGCGCTGCAGATAGTCGTTGTAAAGGGTAAATAACGCGAAGGCCAGAACCACAACGCCTGACGCGGCCAACAAAATTTTATGACTGAATTTGAGATTCATTTCATCGACTTCTTTTTGCCAAAGGGGGGTGAGCGGGCCGAATGGAGCATTCCATGTAACGGTGTCGGCAGCTTCTCAGGCCGCTCTATTTCGGTGCACACATGGCTTATCAGGCTTTCGGCCACGTCGAAGCAAAACTTAGGGGTTTGTGGGAAAGATCTTCTTTTTAAGTAGGAAACCGACCAGTGGTTGTCGTACAAGGACCAGAGTTGCAAATTTTTTCCGCCTATCAAACAATGCGACTAATTATCATTTGTGACGTCTGGCCGAGCTCGTTTACATGCCGCCCTCTGAGTACATCTCGTGTGAAGAAAACGTTGTGCAGGCGCTTTACTGCACCCACCACAACTGGCTGAACACTTGGCTGCGCAGCCGCCTGGGTAATGCAGCCGATGCTGCAGACCTGGCTCAAGACACCTTCGTACGCCTGCTGCAGAGAACCGAGCGTTTTGAACTCAAGGCGCCACGGGCATTTTTGCGCACAATTGCCCGAGGTTTAGTCATTGATCACTGGCGCCGCGAGGAGATCGAACGGGCCTATCTCGAATCAATCGCCCATCTGCCCGAAGCGTTGGCGCCGAGTGCTGAGGCGCGAGTATCGGTGCTGGAGTTGCTGGAGGACATCGCCCGGCTTTTGGAAGGCTTGAAACCCAAGGTGCGTAAGGCATTTCTGATGGCCCAGTGTGATGGGCTAACGTACAAACTGATCGCGCAGCAGATGGGTATCTCACTGAGGTCAGTTGAGCGTTATGTCGCCGAGGCGCTTTATCACTGCTACGTCCTGCGTTATGGCACCCATGGATAACTCCACACGCTGCGGCCCAGATCCTAGGGTGGTCAAGCAGGCTATCAGTTGGATGCTGCGCTTGCGTAACAACAGCGCCAACACTCAGTTGCTCGTGCAATGTGAGCACTGGCGCGAAGCTCATCATGATCATGAACTGGCTTGGCAACGGGTTCAGGCGCTGCAGCAGGAGCTGAATAGCCAGCTGACCGCGATCCCCGAGACGCACAGGGCACTGGAAAACAGTGCTCAGGGCCTTGGGCGGCGGCAGGCACTGAAGCTATTGTCCGGAGCACTGTTGGTGGGTTCGGCGGTATGGGTAAGCCGGGATCTGAGCGGTTGGCAGCGCTGGACTTCTGACTTCGCAACAGCCACCGGCGAGCGCCGCAGCATGCAACTGCCCGAGGGCACTCGCCTGCAACTCAACACAGACAGTGCGGTAGACCTGGATTTCAAAGCGCTGCAGCGTCTGATCACATTGGTGCGTGGGGAAATGCTGGTGACCTGCGGCGCTGCTTTGTCTGCCCCCTTGTTGGTTCAAACGCGCCATGGCTTGCTCGAAGGCATCGAAGGGCGCTTTACCGTTCGCCAGGACAACGACTGCACACGCTTGAATGTGGTCAGCGGTAATGTAGTGATTCACTCACCTCACAGACCTGATGGACTTTCGACGCGCGTTCGCGCGGGAGAGAGTTACCTCCTGCGTCAGACCGAAGCCATGCTTGTTCCTCCACCGGATATGGACGTTGCTGCGTGGGCGGATGGGCTGATTGTGACTCGAAATATGCGACTCGCCGATTTCCTTTCAGAAGTTGGGCGTTATCGCCCTGGCCATTTGGGCTGCTCGATGGATATTGCAGATTTACGGCTATCGGGTGTGTTCCGTCTGGAGGACACCGATAAGTTGCTGGCGATACTTGCGCGCACACTGCCGGTACACGTGCGCTATCGCACGCCTTGGTGGGTGAGCCTGGAGCGGAGGGTCTGATTTTTACTTTTTTTGGCGGCTTTTTTCCCAGAGTCCGGCTTAGTCAGTAAGCCAATCAATCTGCCCTTACCGGCCTCTACGGATCTTGATCATGCCTGTGTGTTTTCCCCGCAATACTTGCGACTCTTCCTACCCCCTATTGGGTCAAGCCATACGCGCAGCATTGCTATCGACGGCGCTGGGTATCAGTACGGTGCCGATCACTGTCTTGGCCACAGAAGGCAGCGCAGAGCTGGTTAATCAACACTACGAGATACCTGCAGGACCGCTGAGCGAGGTGCTCAATGAGTTCTCTCGACGGGCTGGCATTACTCTGTCCAGCACGCCTGCACAAACTCAGGGCCGGCAGTCGGTGGGGCTAAAAGGTGACTACTCTGCCGAGCAGGGTTTTACTCGTCTGCTAGAAGGCACAGGGTTGCAGGCAGTATCCGGAGACGGTGTCAGCTTTGTCTTGCAGGTGCTGCCGGAAAGCAACGCGCTGACTCTACCGACCACCGACATCAAGGGTTTCGCCTTGGGCAATGCCCTTGGGAGCATGGAAGGCTACAACGCGACTCACAGCCAGATCGCTACCAAGACTAGCACCGCCCTACTGGAGACCTCGCAATCGGTTTCGGTAGTGACGCGTGAGCAAATGGATGACCAAGGCTCCCAGACCGTTTCCCAAGCCATGCGTTACACACCTGGCGTGCTGACCAACCCCTATGGCGCAACGCATCGGTATGACTACGTGGCGATGCGCGGTTTCAATGATGGCTCGGTGGATAACATTTACCTTGATGGTTTGAAGTCCATGGGGGACAGCGGCACCTATAGCACGATGCAAGTTGATCCGTATTTCCTGGAGCGCGTGGACATTCTCAAGGGGCCTTCCTCGGTACTGTATGGGCGCAGCTCGCCCGGCGGCTTGGTGGCACTGACCAGCAAGAAGCCGCTGTTCGAGCCTTATCACCAGGTTCAAGCGACAGTGGGAAGCAACGGGCAACGGGGGATGGGATTTGACTTCAGCGGCCCAGTGGATGAAGACAAGCGCATCGCCTATCGACTGACAGGGCTGGCGGATAAATCCGACACCCAATTCGACTACGCCAAGGAGAAGCGCTACGCATTGGCGCCAACTCTGAGCATCGACTTTACCGACGATACTTCACTGACGTTACAGGCCTATCTTCAGCATGATCCTGATGGCGGCTATCACAGCGGGATGCCAGCGGATGGCACACTGCATCAGCGCAATGGGCAGCGAATCTCCAACCACTTCTTTGAAGGTGAGCCCGGAGTTGACGGCTACAAGCGAGACCAGCAGTCGTTCGGCTATCAGTTTGAGCATCGCTTCGATGATGTGTTAACCGCACGACAGAACTTTCGCTACCTGGATTCCAAGGTGCAATTGGATCAGGTGTACGCCTATGGCTGGACCACTCCGACCAGTAATGAGCTGAATCGCTATTACTCGGGCGGTGATGAGAAGCTGCATGCATTCATCATCGACAACATGTTGCAGGCTGAATTTTTTACTGGGGCGACCAAGCACACCACGCTGTTGGGTGCGGACTATCAACGGCGTAAAACCGTGGTGGATTGGACGAGTGGGTCGCTTGAGTCAATCAATGCGTTTAACCCCACCTACGGCAACTCCGCTATCAGCTATTACAGCCCTACCAGCTATCTACGACGGTTAGAGCAGACCGGGGTTTATCTGCAAGACCTGATCGAAATGGATAAATGGCGGTTTTCATTGGGGTTGCGTCAGGACTGGGTACAGACCTCTGACGAAAACCGCGTTGCAGAGACGAATCGGCCAGCGGGTACTGAGATCGGTGATAAGCGCACTAAACTCACTGGACGCGCAGGTGCGTTGTACCTGTTTGATAGTGGCCTGGCACCCTATGTCAGCTACTCCGAGTCGTTCAATCCCAACTCCTATTCCGACAGTACAGGCACTCCGCTGGCACCTACCGATGGGACACAGTGGGAAGTAGGGTTGAAGTATCAGCCGCCAGGCACCGAAAACTTGTTCACGGCATCGTGGTTTCGCATCGATCAGGAAAATCTGGCAACCAAGCTACCGCAGGAAAACTTCTATCGTGGTGTCGGCGCTGTGCGCTCGCAGGGGCTGGAATTGGAGGCGCACATGCAGCTAACCGATAACCTCAAGCTCTTGGGCAGCTATACCTTTACCGATATCGAGTACTCCAAGTCGATGGTGAGTACCTTGAGCACTGCTGACAATCTGATTGAGAACAAGGGTAACTCGCCGACGCAGGCACCTCGTCATATGGCGTCGATCTGGGCTGACTATAAGTTTGAGATTGGCGCACTGGATGGGTTGAGGCTTGGAGGTGGCGTGCGGTATGTAGGTTATAGCTGGGCAGATGCGGAGAATACGATGAAGGTGCCTTCCTATACGCTGTACGACGCGTCGGTAGGATATGACTTAGGTAAGGTCGGTTTGAAGGGCGTGGATGTGCGGCTTAATGCGAACAATTTGACCAATGAAACTTATGTAGCGTCCTGTGCCAGTCTGAACTTCTGCTATCTAGGAGAGAAACGTAACTTGAGCGCGACCGTCAGTTACCAGTTCTGATCCGTTAGTGGGGACCACACCCACCAGCGGCTCTAAACGAAAAAACCCCTGTCTGTTTAACAGACAGGGGTTTCGGAATTTAATCTTGACGATGACCTACTCTCACATGGGGAAACCCCACACTACCATCGGCGATGCATCGTTTCACTGCTGAGTTCGGGATGGGATCAGGTGGTTCCAATGCTCTATGGTCGTCAAGAAATTCTGTGTATCGGACCGTTGCGTTAGCATCGCTCCGATGAAATTCATGAGTTTCTACATAAAACAAAACCCCATCTGCTTTCGCAAATGGGGTTTCGGAATTTAATCTTGACGATGACCTACTCTCACATGGGGAAACCCCACACTACCATCGGCGATGCATCGTTTCACT
>NZ_LJRZ01000370.1:0-284 GCF_002742485.1 Pseudomonas sp. 2822-17 | reverse complement strand
GAATATGTCCATTTTCTACAAACCCAGCCATATGAAAAGGTTCAAGAATGTAAGGAAGGTTTAATTGAAGTAAGGAATAATCTTGAACTTGTCACTGCCAACTTGAAGAAAAAGAAAGTGGAAGCACAAGATATTGAATCAAAAATACATTCCAATCGAGTTTCTGTCGTGAATTTTCGAGATGAAAAACAAGGGTTAGATTCTAAAGCCAATAAGGGGAATGAATATTTAGGATACGTAAGAGAAGTAGAGGAAGGAATAAAAAAAGTAAATGAACTTGAATA
>NZ_LJRZ01000369.1:0-298 GCF_002742485.1 Pseudomonas sp. 2822-17 | reverse complement strand
ATCCAGGGTATTACGTTTTTTTGACATTGGAGAATCTCAACTAGTTGAAATTATTGATGACTTGTTAGAATCACAATCAAATCCAACGATTGCTCCACTTGCGTCTGATGGAGAAGTTACGCTTCGATTAACAATAAGTGGTCAAGATCATAAAGAAAACGAAGAAAAACTAAATGAACTGCAAGATAACATTGTATCAAGATTAAATAATTACTTTTTTGGTGTTGGTGAAGCAACACTAATAGAGACGCTAGCACAGCTTTTAAAAGAAAAAAATAAAACTATCGCATCTGCAGAG
>NZ_LJRZ01000368.1:0-229 GCF_002742485.1 Pseudomonas sp. 2822-17 | reverse complement strand
GTATTGCCTTGTTTGTAAACGCGATAGTCTCGGTTCGTGCTCCACTAACAGCTATACTGTTTTTATCCTTTTCCCTGATTTATGCTAGTATCTGGAGTGTCCTTGTAAAAAAAATAATCGATTATCTTTTGAAAATAAAAGTAATTTAAAATGCTCTAGCCTTCAGCACGTTTTAGTGTCATGAGATAAAAATCAGAGAATATGACACAGAAAGTATTTTGATTTTAGG
>NZ_LJRZ01000367.1:0-441 GCF_002742485.1 Pseudomonas sp. 2822-17 | reverse complement strand
ATAGCAGTAGTTGCACCATTACTTGTTGGTATTGGAGTTAAGCCCGTAACAGCTGTTGTCATTCCTCTTATAGGTCATGCATGGGCAAATGTATTTGGGACACTAGCCGTGGCGTGGATAGCTACAACAAATGTTGTGACTATTGAAGATGCTGCTACTACTGTGTTTTATACTGGTATTTTACTTTGGATTCCAAATATAATTGCTGGTCTGATGATTTGCTGGCTATTTGCTAAATGGAAGGGAGTTAAGGAAGGATTCTTGGCGGTGGTCATCATCTCTACTATACATGGTGGTGGACAGCTCTTACTAGGACAAATAAACCCTTCATTAAGTAATTTCATTCCGGCCACAGTTGCTCTTGGAGCACTTTTCTTGCTAGCTAAACTAGATCGATATAAGCATAAAACAAAGCTCGAGAATGAATCGACTATTTTAGAG
>NZ_LJRZ01000366.1:0-235 GCF_002742485.1 Pseudomonas sp. 2822-17 | reverse complement strand
AAATTAATGAAGGTGGAGGGTTTAATTCGTTATGACTGATAAAGGCAATAAAAGAACAGCAGGAGCATCATTAAAAAAAATTAGGTTTAATTTACAAGTGAAATTAACTATATTCATAGTTATTCTTTTGTTTCTGATCATTTCACTTAGAACAGTGGTCTTAGAGTTTGCAAATAACTTTATTGAAATGACCTTAGTTTTAAATATCGTTTCGGCTGCAGTTGGAATACTACTT
>NZ_LJRZ01000365.1:0-70598 GCF_002742485.1 Pseudomonas sp. 2822-17 | reverse complement strand
GAAGCGCTGGTTGAAAAAGGCGGCGTGTTCGCCCACGGCCTGACCTATTCCGGGCACCCGGTGGCGGCGGCGGTGGCGATCGCCAACCTCAAGGCGCTGCGGGATGAAGGCGTGGTGACGCAGGTGAAAAACGACACTGGGCCGTACTTGCAGAACTGCCTGCGAGAGGTGTTCGGCAATCACCCGCTGGTGGGTGAAGTTCAAGGTATCGGGCTGGTGGCTGCGTTGCAGTTCGCCGAAGGCAAGGCCACGCGCAAACGCTTCGTCAACGAAAACGACATGGCCTGGCGCTGCCGCACCATCGGGTTTGAGGAAGGCATCATCATCCGCTCCACCCTGGGACGCATGATCATGGCGCCGGCGTTGGTCGCCACCCGCGCTGAACTGGACGAACTGGTGGACAAGACTCGCATCGCGGTGGACCGCACCGCCCGCGAGTACGGGCGCCTGTAAGCAGGCACGACTGGCTGAGAAGTTTTTCCGTAACCAGGCTCCACAAAAAACCTCGTTTCGCCAACGCCTGCGCATCGACAGAATGCAGTCATGTCCCATCCCCGACCGGGCGGCGTATCCCGCGCTCCGGTCGGCGGATGGCAGGTCAGGACGGAACAGGACGAACACATCATGACGTTTTCAATCGTCGGCCGTTGCGCCGAAACAGGACAACTGGGCATCGCCATCAGCTCTTCCAGCATAGCCGTGGGTGCGCGCTGCCCCTGGCTGCGTCCGGGAGTGGGTGCGGTGGCCACGCAGAACATCACCCTTCCCGCCCTCGGCCCGCAAGTGCTCGACCAGATGGAAAACGGCCTGTCTCCGGCCGAGGCGCTGGACAAAGCCCTGACCAGCAACGGCTACAGCCAGTTTCGTCAGTTGACCGCCATCGACCACCTGGGCCAGACCGCGCACTTCAGCGGCAGCGAAACCCTCGGCACGCACAACGCCCTGGCCGGCGAACAATGCGTCGGCGCAGGCAACATGCTCGCTGATCGCGCTGTCATCGAAGCACTGGTGCAGACGTTCGAAAACAGCGGCGGTCAGCTGGCCGACCGTTTGATCGCCGCGATGCAGGCAGCCGTCGCCGCCGGTGGCGAAGCAGGCCCGGTACATTCCGCGGCACTGGTGGTGGTGGGCGAACTGACCTGGCCCATCGTCGACCTTCGCGTGGATTGGGCCGATGAAGACCCTATCGGCAAATTGGCACAACTGTGGAGCGACTACAGCCCGCAGATGCAGGACTACATCACCCGCGCCCTCGACCCGACCAAGGCGCCGAGCTATGGCGTGCCCGGTGACGAATAAGGCGCCGGTGAACCAGACAAGGATCGACACATGAGCAAAAGCCGGGATCTGTTGGCGGCGCTGGTGGCTTTCGACACCACCAGTCGCGAGTCGAATCTGCAACTGATCGAATTCGTGCGCGATTATCTGGCGCAACTCGATGTGCCTTGCGAGCTGATCTATAACGAGCAGCGCAGCAAGGCCAACCTCTTCGCGACCCTCGGCCCGGCAGATCGTCCGGGCATCGTGCTGTCCGGGCATACCGATGTGGTTCCGGTGGACGGTCAGCCCTGGACGGTCGCTCCGTTTGAACTCAGTGAGCACCACGGCAGGCTGTTCGGCCGCGGTACGGCGGACATGAAAGGCTATATCGCTTGCGTGCTGGCGGCGGTCCCCGATCTGCTCGCTGCACCGTTGAACAGGCCAGTGCACATCGCGTTGTCCTATGACGAAGAAGTCGGTTGCCTGGGCGTGCGCTCATTGCTCGTCGAGCTTGAGCAATGGCCGGTCAGGCCGCTGCTGTGCATCATCGGCGAACCCACCGAGCTCAAGCCGGTGCTGGGCCATAAAGGCAAGCTGGCCATGCGTTGCGATGTGCATGGCGCGGCCTGCCATTCGGCGTATTCGCCTCAAGGTGTGAATGCCATCGAGTACGCCGCCGAGCTGATCGGTGAGCTGGGCCGCATCGGCACGACACTGCGCGCTGAGGATCTGCACGACCCGCGCTTCGATCCGCCTTTTACCACGGTCCAGACCGGGGTGATCAGTGGCGGCAAGGCGCTGAATATCGTGCCGGCCGACTGCCGCTTCGATTTCGAGGTCCGTGCGCTGCCCGCGCAGAGTCCGCGTGACGTTGCCGAGCAGCTTCAGCAATACGCCGAGACCCATGTGTTGCCGAAAATGCGCGCTGTAAATGCACGCAGTGACATCCGCTTCTCCGAGCTGTCCGCGTACCCCGGCCTGGTCACCGACGCGAAAAGCCAGGCGGCGCAGTTGATTGCGCAGTTCTGTGGTTCGGATGAGTTCACGACCGTGGCCTTCGGCACCGAAGGCGGGTTGTTCGATGCTATCGGCATTCCCACCGTGGTGTGCGGCCCGGGCAGCATGGACCAAGGGCACAAGCCGGATGAGTTTGTCAGTGTCGAGCAGCTGGATGGGTGTGATGCGATGTTGCGGCGGATCGTCGATATTCTCCAGTCAACACAATCTCTTTAGCCGTACGACCGGGCGGCGCTCGGTTTGCCGGCGGTAGCGGCTTTGAATATGCCGCCGCCGGCAAGCCGTGCGGCTAAAGAGGTGAAATGTCGGACTCCAGGCGCTACTTCGGCGCCAACTCTTCCCGACAATGATCCACAAACAACTGCGCCGGTTTGGTCAGCTGCGAACGACGCAGCCAGGCGGCTGACAATCCTGAGCCAGTGACTTCTTCGGCCAGCGGCACGCACACCACTTTCTGTCCGTCGTAAGTGAGATCGGATATCGGCCGGGTCACCAGAATAGAGAAACCAAACCCGCGCCCGACCATGCCCCGCACCATCTCGATCGACGGCGAGCTGAACTGAATGTGCGGAGTCAGTCCGCGCTCTTCGAAGATGCTGACGAAATAGGTCCGGCTCGGTTGGACGTCCAGCAGCACCATCGGCTCCAACACCAGATCGTTGAGCGAAACCTTGGCCTGATTGGCGAAGCGATGACCTTCTGGCAATAGCGCATACGGCTGCTGCGGCGCCATCAGCGGCGCGGTGTCGATGGTGCTGTCCAGATCGTGTTCGTAGAGGATTGCCAGGTCGATGCTGCCCGAGGTCAGCGCCTGCACCAGTTCCTGTTGCTCGCCATCGCGAATGCGGATTTCCACTCCCGGCCAACGATCACGGAACCCTGCAATCAAGCGAGGCAGGTACAGCGGCGCAACGGTTTCGAAGCAGCCGATATCGATTTGCCCGGCCACCACATCGTTGTCCGCCAGGGCGTTCTGCTCAAACTCGTGGGCCACTCGCAACAGCTCCTGGGCCTTGCGGTAGAAGCGTGCGCCACTGGGCGTCAGCGACACGCCCTGAGCGTGGTGCCGAATGAACAGCTGCACCGCAAAGCTTTCTTCCAGGTGCTTGATCGCGGTGGAGACCGAGGGCTGCGCGATGTACAGCTTGCGGGACGCCTCGGCGACGCTGCCGCACTCCACCGTAGTGACGAAATACTTGAGTTGTCGCAGGTTGTAGGCTGCCATTGCTACCTCGAATTCGCTGAACCGTGACCTCGGATCTTGCGCGCTATTCTGCGATGTTCAAAGCCTCTGAGAAACAAGCAAATTCCTGCCCATTGAAGCTAAAAAAACTGACCCCAAAACGGCGCGCAACGCACCGCAAAGGTGCGTTATTGGCGAGTTTTTTTATCGATAGCGAAGACATTTTTAATAATTTCCTGCCCCCGTCACATCGCCCACTATCAGCATCACTGATCGTGAACATGGCCCGCAGAGGCCATTGAAGGAGTGTGTGCAGTGACGGATTTCAAAAGCTGGCAACGCCTTGCCGGACACCAGCGTTTCATCGACGCTTCTCTGATCGCGGGGAACATTCATCGGGCGCAGAGCGGTGAGACGTTCGCCGTCATCAACCCCGCCACCAACGCCGTACTGGCAAACGTGGCGGCCTGTTCGGATGCCGATGTCGACCTGGCTGTCCGCGTCGCGCGCAAGAGTTTTGAAGGCGGCCCGTGGGCGCGCATGCAGCCCAAGGAGCGCAAGGCGATTCTGCTGCGCCTGTCCGAGTTGATTCTGGCCCATCGCGAAGAACTGGCACTGCTCGACTCGCTGAGCATGGGCAAGCCGGTGATGGACGCCTATAGCATTGATGTTCCCGGCGCCGCCCACGTCTTCGCCTGGTACGCCGAAAGCCTCGACAAACTTTACGATCAGGTCGCGCCCACCGGGCCCGGCACCCTGGCGACCATCACCCGCGTGCCGCTGGGCGTGATCGCTGCGGTGGTGCCGTGGAACTTCCCGCTGGACATGGCCGCCTGGAAGCTGGCCCCAGCGCTGGCGGCGGGTAACAGCGTGATCCTCAAGCCCGCCGAGCAATCGCCGTTTTCGGCACTGCGTCTGGCGCAACTGGCGCTTGAAGCGGGCGTACCGGAAGGCGTGTTCAACGTGATCACCGGTTTGGGTGAACACGCCGGTCGCACGCTGGGTCTGCATCCGGATGTGGATGCGCTGGCGTTCACTGGCTCGACGCAGGTCGGCAAATACTTCATGCAATACGCCGCGCAGTCGAACCTCAAGCAGGTGTGGCTGGAGTGTGGTGGCAAGAGCCCGAATCTGGTGTTCGCCGACTGTCAGGATCTGGATCTGGCGGCCGAGAAAGCCGCTTTCGGGATTTTCTTCAATCAGGGCGAAGTGTGCTCGGCCAACTCGCGGCTGTTGGTGCAGCGTTCGATTCATGACGAGTTCGTCGAGCGCATGATCGAAAAGGCGCAGCACTGGCAGCCCGGCGATCCGCTCGATACTTCGAGTAAAATGGGCGCCATCGTCGATTCCACTCAAGCGGCGCGGGTGATGGATTACATCGCCGACGCCGGTGCCAGCGGCGCGCGTCTGGTGGCGGGCGGCGACCGGGTGATTATCAACGGCTCGAACAATTTCATTCAGCCGACCCTCTTCACACACGTCACGCCGGACATGCGTCTATCCCGCGAAGAGGTGTTCGGCCCGGTGCTTGCAATCACTGCGTTCGACGACGAAGACCAGGCCGTGCAGATGGCCAACGATCACATCTACGGCCTTGCCGCATCGGTGTGGAGCGATGACCTCAACCGCGCCCATCGCGTGGCCAGCCGCCTGAATGCCGGGACCGTGTCGGTGAACACCGTGGACGCTCTGGACGTGACCGTGCCCTTCGGTGGCGGCAAGCAATCGGGCTTCGGCCGCGACCTGTCGCTGCATTCCTTCGACAAATACACCCAGCTGAAAACCACCTGGTTTCAGTTGCGCTGAGTCGTCGCCCTGGAACAAATTGAGTGAATCCGCATGACTAACAACGAACCAAGCGCAGCAACCCTCGAACTGAGCACCATCCAGCCCATCGCTGCCGATCAGCGTCACGGCCGCGCCCGCGATCTCTTCACCATCTGGTTCGGCTCCAACATCATGTTGCTGACCGTGGTCACCGGCGCGTTGGCGGTGACCGTATTCAAGCTGCCGTTCATGGCGGCAATGACCGCACTGATTCTCGGCAACCTGATCGGCGGGATCTTCATGGCCCTGCACTCGGCGCAAGGCCCGCAACTGGGCGTGCCACAGATGGTCCAGACCCGCGGCCAGTTCGGCTCCTACGGCTCGCTGCTGGTGGTCGCCCTGGTGGTGATCATGTATCTGGGCTTCTTCGCCTCCAATCTGGTGCTCGGCGGGCAGTCGCTGCACAGCCGCTACGCGATGTTCAGTACCAATCAGGGCATCGTGCTGGTGGGCCTGATCAGCGTCGTCGCGACGGTGTTCGGCTATCGCCTGATCCACGCCTACACGCGCATCATGTCCTATCTGTCCGGCGCGATTCTGCTGCTGTGCTTCGTCTGGATCATCGCCGTGCACGGCCTGCCAGCAGACTTCCTGCAACGCAACGAAATGAACCTGGCGGGCTTCCTTGGCACCCTGTCGATCGCGGCCCTGTGGCAACTGGCGTACGCGCCCTATGTCTCGGACTACTCGCGCTACATGCCCGCCGATACCGGTGGCAAGGCCGCGTTCTGGTCCAGCTACTGGGGCTGCTGCCTGGGTTCGATCCTGCCGATGGCATTGGGGGTGGTCGTCGGTTTGTGCGTCGAAGGCGACATTATTGCCGGGCTGATCGAAATGACCGGCGGCATCGCGACGCTGGTGGTCGCTGTGTTCTCCATCGGCATCGCCGCAACCAACGCGATGAACCTGTATTGCGGCACGCTCTCGGCGATCACGGTCGGTCAGACGCTGGTGCCGAAATGGTCGGCGGGCGCCCTCTCCCGCGCGATCACCGCGCTGGTGCTGTTCTCGATCTCGCTGACCCTGGCATTGCTGGGGCAGGACGACTTCATGGCCAACTACACCAACTTCATTCTTCTACTGCTTTACGTGCTGGTGCCGTGGACCGCGATCAATCTGGTGGACTACTACCTGGTCGCTCACGGCAGCTACGACGTGGCCTCGTTCTTCCGTCGCGATGGCGGCATCTATGGCTATTTCAACTGGACGGCGGTGGGCTGCTACGTGCTCGGCATTCTGGTGCAGATCCCGTTCATGGCCACCGAGTTGTACACCGGGGTGATCGCCAAGGCCATGGGCGGCGCCGACGTGTCGTGGATCGTCGGGCTGCTGGTGATCTCGCCGGTCTACTACGTGGCGAGTCAGCGCCGCGGCCGCAAACAGGCGCTGAGCGTCCTCGGGAGGAACGCATGAAAACCGACTTCGACTACATCATTGTCGGCGCCGGTTCGTCCGGCTGCGTGCTGGCGAACCGTTTGAGTGCGGATCCGGCCGTCAGCGTCTGCCTGATCGAGGCCGGCAGCCATGACAACAACCTGCGCATCCAGACGCCCGCCGGGACCATCACGCTGTACAAGAGCAAGAAGTACAGCTGGAATTTCTTCTCCGCGCCGCAGAAAAACCTCAACGGCCGCAGCCTGCACACCCCACGCGGCAAGGCGTTGGGTGGCTCGAGTTCGATGAACAGCATGATCTACATTCGCGGCCATGCCAGCGATTACGACCGCTGGGCCGAAGCCGGTTGCCCAGGCTGGGACTGGAACAGCGTGCTGCCGTTCTTCAAGAAATCCGAGAACAACCGCCTCGGTCAGGACTCGCGTCTGCATGGCCTTCATGGCGAGTTGAACGTTGAAGCCGCACGCGACCCGAACCCGGTGTCGCAGCTGTTCGTCGAAGCCGCGCAGAAGGTCGGCATTCGCCGCAACGATGACTTCAACGGCGAGCAGCTTGAGGGTTGTGGCATCTACAACCTGACCCAGAAAGACGCCAGACGCCTGTCCAGTTATCGCGCCTTTGTTGCGCCGGTGCTCGAGCGCCCCAACCTCACGGTCATCACCGATTGCGCGGTGCAATCGCTGATCCTCGAACAGCGTGTGGCAAAGGGCGTGCAGGTGGTTTCGCAGGGACAGCAAACCCGTCTGACTGCGCGTCGCGAAGTGATTCTATCGGCTGGCTCTCTCGCCAGCCCGAGCCTGCTTTTGGCCTCGGGTATCGGGCCGGCCGGCGAACTGAAAGACGCC
The DNA here is from genome assembly GCF_002742485.1 of Pseudomonas sp. 2822-17. Lineage (NCBI taxonomy): Bacteria > Pseudomonadati > Pseudomonadota > Gammaproteobacteria > Pseudomonadales > Pseudomonadaceae > Pseudomonas > Pseudomonas sp. 2822-17. The sequence continues at coordinate 63,071 of NZ_LJRZ01000365.1, read as the reverse complement.
GGGATCAAGGTCGAGCATGACCTGCCCGGGGTCGGCAAAAACTTGCAGGATCACCTCGACGGCTTGATCACCGTACGCTCGAAAAGCCCGCTGACCCTGGGCTTCTCCCTCGGTTCGTTGCCGAGCATTCTGCTGTCGCCGCTGCGCTATGTGCTCGGCAAGAAAGGATGGCTGACCACCAACTACGTCGAAGCCGGTGGCTTCGCGCGCACGCCTCTGGCAGAGACGCTGCCCGACGTGCAGTTTCACTTCGTGCCGGGTTATCGCAGCCATCGCGGGCGGTTGTTCGAATGGGGCCACGGTTATGCGGTACACACCTGTGTGTTGCGACCTAAAAGCATTGGCGAGTTGCGCCTGGATCGGAGCGGCAAGCCGGTCATTGACTTCAACTTTCTGTCCGACCCTGAAGACGCAAAAGTGCTGATCGAAGGGCTGAAGCTGGCGCGCAAGATCCTTGCCGATCAGCAATTCGACGGCATTCGCGGCACAGAGATGCTCCCCGGCAAAGACGTGCAGACCGACGAGCAACTGATGACCTACGTGCGTGAGTACGCGGCGACGGTGTTCCATCCTGTGGGCACCTGCAAGATGGGGGTCGACCCGATGAGCGTGGTCGGGCCGGACCTGAAGGTACACGGTATCGAAGGCCTTCGAGTGGTCGACGCCTCGATCATGCCGACCTTGATCAGCGGCAATACTAATGCCCCGTGCATCATGATCGGGGAGAAGGCGGCGGAGATGATTTTGCGTGAGAGTACTCAGAGCGCTATCAAAGAAACCACCATGTCCGCCGCAATCAGCTGAAAAGCTTCGCGAGCAAGCTTCCTCCCACGGACCGTGCGCTACCCGCCCAGCCCAGGTGCGCCGCAGTACTTGTGGGACACAGATCTCTGGCGCGGGCCATTTTCGAGAAGGGCTCCAAAGCCAGTAAACGCCGCATTCCTGCACTGGGAAGCGGCGTTTTTGTTGCGCCTGCCCCAGCTTCGAACACCTTTTCCCACCCCAGTTTTTTCCTCATCAGGGACCACATATTTACTAATTTTAGTATCCCTCGACATCGGCCAACATCAACCCTGCCCCACAGAGGCAAAAGGTCCGTCAGAGGCCACGAGCGTTTCAAGTTTTTGGCGTCTAGCCCCACTGCCCCGAGACATATTCGAATTAAAAAATCACCATCCGGGAGTGTTCAATGATCAAGTCTTTCGTATCGCGCTGCGTGCGTCCGCTGGCCCTGACTGCAATGGCTGCCGGCATCGCCAGCGGCGCCCAGGCCGGCACCCTGTCCATCGGACACACCACCTGGGTGGGTTACGGCACCCTGTACCTGGCCAAGGATCTGGGCTACTTCAAGGAAGGCGGCCTGACCGTCGAGCTGCCGACTATCGAAGAAGCCTCGATGTACATGGCCGCTCAAGCCTCCGGCAAGTTGTCCGGTTCGGCGTCGACCCTCGATGAAATCCTCAAGTACCGTCCACAGTTCTGTTTCAAGGCCGTGGCCGCGCTGGATGAAAGCCATGGCGGCGACGGTGTGCTGGTGGGCAAAGACATCAACAGCCTGCAGGACCTCAAGGGCAAGGCGGTTGCGGTCAACGAAGGTTCGGTGTCGCAGTTCTGGCTCAACTACCTGCTGAAAAATGCCGGCATGAAGATGAGCGACCTGACCATCCAGAACATGACCGCCGACGACGCCGCCACCGCCTTCATCGCCGGTCGCGTACCGGCCGCCGTGACCTGGGAGCCGCACCTGACTACCGTGCGCAACAAGCAGCAGGGCAAGGTTTTGGTGGACAGCAGCACCACGCCGGGTGTGATCGTCGATGTCGTGGCCCTGAGCTGCGATGTGATCGACAAGCAACAGGCTGACGTCAAGGCGCTGGTTACGGGCCTGTACAAAGCCGTGCAGTACACCAAGGACCACCCGAAAGAAGCCTACGCGATCATGGCCAAGGGCGTGGGTGGCTACCTCGCCGACCCGGCTGAACTGGAAGCCGCAGCCAAGGGTGTGCGTTTCTACGACCAGGCCATGAGCGAAAAACTGCTGGGCAGCAACGGCAGCACCGGCGACGCCGCCACGGTCATCAAACTGGCCAACGAAACCGCCAGCGAGTTGCAGGGCAAGCCGTACAACGTGAGCTACAGCGACCTGATCGACAACCGTTTCATCAGCCCGAAATAACCAGGAGCACCTCATGTCCAAGCGCAATTCGTGGCTGAACCGTTGCCTGACGCCCAAGACCAGCCTGCCGGTGCAGGTGATCTGGAGCGCCAGCGGTCTGGCCTGGGCCTTGTTGATTGGCCTCTGGGCCTTTCTTTCCTATGGCGGCGCGGTGCCGGCGATGTTCCTGCCGACACCGGGCGCGGTCTTCGATGCCGCGATGCGCCTGGCCCGTGATGGCACCCTCGGCCCACATGTGTGGGCCAGCGTGGAAGTGGTGATGGTCGGCTTCATCATCTCGTCGGTGGTCGCCGTGCCCATCGGCCTGTTGATGGGCAGCTTCCGGGTCGTGCAAGCGTTCCTCGAACCGCTGGTCAACTTCATCCGCTACCTGCCAGTGACCTCGTTCGTGCCGCTGTTCATCCTGTGGATCGGCATCGGTCTGGAACAGCGCGTGTCGATCATCATCTTCGGGGTGTTCTTCCAGCAACTGGTGATGATTGCCGACGTCTCCAAAGGGATTTCCAAAGACCTGATCAACGCGTCGTACACCCTGGGCTCGAGCCGCACGGACGCGGTGCTGCACGTCATAGCCCCGGCCTCACTGCCAGGCGTGCTGGACACCCTGCGCGTGACCATGGGCTGGGCCTGGACGTATCTGGTTGTCGCCGAACTGGTCGCCGCCTCCAGCGGCCTGGGTTACCTGAGCCTCAAGGCCATGCGCGGGTTTCAGGTCGACGTGATTTTCCTGGCAATCGCGGTCATCGGCCTGTTGGGCCTGATCACCGATCAACTTTTCAGACTTCTTCGCTTGAAGGTGGCCGCATGGGCTCTGTAACTGCAACTTCGCCGATTCAGCTTTGCCCGACTCCCGTGGCAGCTTCGGCCACTCCACGCTTGCGGGTCGATAACGTCACCTTGCAATACCAGACGCCATCGGGCAGCACCTTCACGGCGCTCGACAGCGTCTCGTTCGATGTTCCCGATCAGCAGTTCGCCGTGCTGGTTGGCCCGTCCGGTTGCGGCAAGTCGAGCCTGCTGTATCTGACCGCCGGCCTGGCCGAACCGACTTCTGGCGATATCTACGTCGGTGGCCAGCAAGTCGACGGCCCTGGCGCCGATCGCGGCATGGTGTTCCAGGGCTACACGCTGTTTCCGTGGCTGACCGTGCGCAAGAACATTGAGTTCGGCCTCAAGCGCCGTGGAGTGCCCGCCGCCGAGCGCAAGGAAATCGTCGAGTTCTACCTCAACGAAGTCGGCCTGCTGCGCTTCGCCGACAACTACTCCAAGCAGTTGTCCGGCGGGATGATGCAACGTGTGGCCATTGCGCGAGCTCTGGCGAACGACCCGCAAATCCTGCTGATGGACGAGCCGTTCGGCGCGCTTGATAGCCAGACTCGCCTGCAGATGCAGCAACTGCTGCTCAAGGTCTGGGAACACAGCAAGAAAACCGTGCTGTTCGTCACGCACGATATCGACGAGGCGATCCTGCTCGGCGACCGTATTTTCGTCATGGGCGCCCGTCCCGGTCGGATCAAGGAAGTGCTGGACGTGCCCATCGGCCGCCCGCGCAACCTGGACATGGTGATGGACCCGCAATTCATCCGCATGAAGCGCAACATCTTCCATCTACTGCATGACGGGCCGGAAGACCACGACCACTGAATCCGCTAGAACTGCTAATACCTTCGTACTACCGCCATGGATCGGCGGGCGGTGCTAAAGTGCGCCGCCATAGAGATGACACCCAGTTTAGGCGTACGCTCAAAGCCATCTGAATCCATCTGGCTCTGCCGAAAATCGCCACTCGCGTGGCCTGATGCACTGGGGACAAAACTGGGGGCACATTTGAATTTTCTGCGCCTGAAAACACCGTGCTAGAGCCCAGTCAAAATGTTTTTTGGCTTGCCTGAGAGTCTCTAACCCTCTCTGGACGGTCGAATTGGTTGTTTGATCACTTCGAAGCAATAAACGGGCGCAGCGATTCGACGTGCATCGCGGTTTCATTGCGCATCCCCTGCATTTCGAACTCCAGTAATGGTGCAGCGTCAGGCCTGTTTCAACGTTGGTATAACGCCAAATCAGTGCTTCTGCGTCCGGGTAAATATATTCTTTTTTTGCCGCGTCATAGATGAAGGCATCGTTATTGAAACACCCATCCGCTTTGGCTCCAGAGGTCATCTGGATTGGGCACATAGGCATTGATGCCTGCATCGTGACAAGCAAGAATCTCCTCGCTTTTCAAGTAACCTCGATCAGCCACTACCGACAGAAATTTTTCTGAAGCTACAACCTCGCGGGCCTGCATGGCCATCGAGCTGAGTAGATCGCAGTCGGGACCGACGTTAGTGACCTCATGTGCAACGATCAAATGGTGTTGGGTATCGACGGCTGTCTGGATCGGTCAGTGAAACCTGTGTGACCGGAGAGTCGTTGAGCTGGACTTCGTGCGCCCGAAGCTCCTTAATTTGAGTTTCGAGCTTGCCGATTTTCTCTTCCAGCCGCACGGCACTTGGCTCAGGGGCTGTCGATTCTTGCAGATCAGCATACCTCCATCTGTTGCGCCTCAAGTGCTCGCGTAGCTAGCAGGTGGGCTGCTGCCGGATGGGATGTTTTCTAAAAGCAAAGACTTAGAGTCTTAGCTCCCTTGGAAGCTGGGAGCGCGGTAGCAAATCAATAAGCAGTCGCACCGCGAATCAACCAGACGCCTCAGCTACATTCATGTAGGCCTGTACTTCAGAAAACATACATGAGCATGAGAGTTGATACAGCCGCTCTTCCAACGTGCCGCTCGCAACCTCTTTCATAAAACAAACAATAAACCGTTTATTCGATTGCGTTGATAGTGAAAATCACCACAGAACCGTTGAAAACCTACCAACTGGATGGTAGCTTTGTTTAGTGTTTTAAATCACTACAAACAACGCCATCCCTGTGAGAATCCCATGCAAGATTGGAAGCAAACCCGCAAAGACATCAATACTCGTTTGGTAGAGCTCAACGGCCTGTCGCCGGAAACGATGAAAGGCATGGCCGCACTCGGCGCCGCCGGTGGGAAAACCAACCATCTAGACGCCAAGACTCGCGAGCTCATCTCCCTTGCAGTGGCCGTGACGACCCGCTGCGATGGTTGTATTGCCTTCCATGCTGCTGAAGCCAAGAAGCTCGGTATAACCAGTGAAGAGGTAGCTGAAGCTTTGGGTGTGGCCATCAACATGAACGCCGGGGCTGCAATGGTCTATAGCACCCACGTACTCGACGCGTTCGACAAGTCCTAATCAAACGCCGAATCCCCCCTTCAACGACGTCGAGATAAATCATGAATAAGCTGTTCACTCCTTACGATCTAGCCGGTACTCCTTTGAAAAACCGCGTTGTCATGGCCCCTATGACTCGCACCCGAACCTTGAACAACATTCCGAATGAATCCAACGCGCTTTACTACGCACAACGAGCTTCTGCCGGCTTGCTGATCACCGAAGGCCTGCCTATTTCCGATGAGGCTCGCGGCTATCTGTACACCCCTGGCATTTACGAAGATGTGCACTTACCAGGCTGGCGCAAAGTGACTGACGCGGTGCACGCCAAGGGCGGGAAGATTTTTGCGCAGCTCTGGCACGTAGGCCGTATGTCCCACACCTCGGTACACGGCATGGCGCCAGTCTCCTCGGGCACGGTGCCTGCGGTAGATACCACGGTGTATGCCTGGATCGAGCCCGGCAAATCTGGCCCTGTACAGCCAAGCTCTCCACGTGCACTGGAAACTGAAGAAGTGAAACGCGTCATCGCTGACTTCGTGAAGTCTGCACGAATGGCCATGGACGCCGGCTTTGACGGTATCGAAATCATGGCAGCCAACGGCTTTCTGTTCGACCAATTCCTGAGCAGCGCCCTGAACACTCGTACTGATCAGTACGGTGGCTCCATTGCCAACCGTCAGCGCTTCCTTCTGGAAACCATTGATGCGATTGCTGCTGAAATCGGCGGATCGAAGATCGGTGTGCGCTTCTCTCCTTTTGGTCGCCTCTACGACTTCGGTGTGTACGAAGGCGAAGAAGAAACCTGGATGAGCATGGCAGCTGCCCTCAACGAAAGAGAGCTGGCATTTGTTCACCTGAACTACCAACCGACCATCCTCGCCGCGCAAACGCCACCAGGTTTCGGCGCTGCATTCCGTGAAGCGTACAAGGGCACCTTGATGGCTGCGGGCGGCTTCACCAAAGAGATCGCAGAGTCTGAGCTGGTTAAAGGCGAGCTAGATCTGATTGCTTTTGGCACAGCCTACATTGCCAACCCTGATCTGGTAGAGCGTATGCAGAACGATTGGCCATTGGCCGAAGGTGATCGCGCGACCTACTACGGCGTAAGCGGTTCGATTGATAAGGGCTACACCGACTATCCGGAATACGCAGCCGCCAAAGCCTGATATTCCTTCACAAACATTTAGGAGAACACCATGCCACTCGTAACTATCAAAGGGATTGAAGGCGTTTTTTCCGACGAACAAAAGGCTGAAGTGATTCGCAAAGTGACTGACGCTATGGTGTCGGTTGAAGGCGAAAACATGCGCGCCCTCACGTGGGTCATCTTCGAAGAGGTGAAAAGTGGAGACTGGGGTATTGGTGGCAAACCTGTGACCGCGCAGGAAGTATTGAAGCTGCAAGCCGGTCAGTAAGGCTTCTCCTTCAGGTCATTAGCTCCCTGTTCGTTGAGTGCGGTTATGCTCAACGAACAGGGAGCTTTTTCCGTTCTTAAAGAACGCCAGGTTTGTGGGAACTACTCCGTGATTCTGATCATCTACGCCCATCCTTACCCTGATAAATCTAACGTCAACATGTTGATGCTCAAGCTGGCAGCCAACAATCCCGATGTCGCAATCCGTTCGCTGTACGACATGTACCCCGATTTCAATATCGACGTTGAAGCTGAGCAGAGGGCGGTGGAACAGGCAGATCTCCTCGTTCTGCAACACCCTCTGTACTGGTATAGCTACCCACCTCTCTTGAAGCTGTGGATCGATAAGGTTTTCACACAGGGCTGGGCCTACGGCGCGGGCGCTACTGCCTTGAAAAACAAAAAAATGCTGTGGGCCGTGACTACTGGCGGTGAGCATGATCATTTTGAAGGCGGCGACCACCCAGGTTTTGCGGTGCTGTCCCAGCCCATTCAGGCGACGGCGAATTACTGCGGGATGCGTTGGTTGAGTCCAGTCGCAGTCCATGGTGCTTACAGAGCAGATCAAACCGCATTGCTTAAACAGATCCAGAATTATGGCGAGCGCCTGACGTCATGGAGGGAAGATTGAATGGACACTCACAGTTTGATTGAAATGCTTATCTACCTGGGCTCCGCTGCCTTGATAGTCCCAATTGCCGTCCGGTTAGGGCTTGGCCCGGTTTTAGGCTACCTGACAGCCGGCTGCCTGATCGGCCCATGGGGTTTGAAGATTGTGACCGACGTGGAGTCCATCCTGCACTTTGCTGAAATTGGCGTGGTGTTGATGCTGTTCATCATTGGTCTCGAACTCGATCCCAAGCGCCTTTGGGCAATGCGCCGCATGGTCTTCGGCGGCGGCGCGTTGCAGATGCTGGCATGCGGCGCGGCCATCGCAATTTTCTGCGCTGTACTTGGCTTGAATTGGACGGCTGCGTTGTTGGTAGGGCTGACGTTGAGCCTGTCCTCGACGGCTATCGCCATGCAGGCCATGAGCGAGCGAAACATGAACTCCACCGCCGTGGGTCGCAGTAGCTTCGCCGTGTTGCTTTTCCAAGACATCGCGGCGATTCCCCTAGTTGCCATGATCCCACTGCTGGCCGCAAACGGTGGTACGCCCTCAGGTGCAGAGCTGGCCCTGTCCATTGCCAAAATCGTGGGTGCAATTGTCGCAGTGATTCTCTTGGGTCAGTACGTCTCTCGGCCAGTCCTTCGCTTTGTAGCGCGCTCAGGCCTGAGAGAAATCTTTAGTGCCGTCGCACTGTTCCTGGTGTTTGGGTTCGGCCTCTTGTTGGAAGAGGCCGGCTTATCCATGGCCATGGGCGCGTTCTTAGCCGGCGTTCTCTTGGCCAGCTCGGAGTATCGCCATGCTCTGGAAAGCGATATAGAACCCTTCAAAGGCCTGTTGTTGGGTCTGTTCTTTATCGGTGTAGGGATGTCGATTGACTTCGGCACGCTGATCGATTCGCCGCTGAAAGTCATCACCTTGACCTTGGGCTTCATCCTGATCAAGCTGCTCGTGATCAAGCTCCTGGGTCGCTTCCTGAATGTCCCAAGTGACCAGCGTTCATGGCAGGCGGTGTTCCTTGGCCAAGGCAGTGAGTTTGCCTTTGTAGTATTTGGCGCAGCGACCGTCGCCGGCATCCTGGTCGACCCTTGGGGTAAGAGCCTGACGCTAGCGGTGGCGTTGTCCATGTGCGTGACGCCTTTGTTGATCCTTTTACTCAATCACCTGGAGTCGTCGAGCAAACAGGGCAGTAATGAAGCTGACACCATTGATCAGAGCAATCCTCGGGTCATCATTGCTGGCTTCGGTCGATTCGGTCAGATCGCTGGGCGTCTGTTGATGTCCTGTGGTTTTGAGGTAGTGGTCTTGGATCATGATCCAGACCATATCGAGACGCTGCGTAAGTTCGGGGTCAAGGTGTTCTATGGGGATGCCACCCGCCTCGATTTACTGCACGCTGCGGGTGCTGCCCAAGCCGTGGTGCTGATCAACGCCATCGATAATCAAGACGATAACCTGGCACTGACCAAGTTGGCCCAGGAGCATTTTCCATCCCTAAAACTGGTGGTGCGCGCTCGAGATATGGGGCACATCATTACCCTACGTCAGATGGGTGTGGAAGAAGTCGAGCGAGAGACATTTGAAAGCGCATTGTCCCTGGGGCGCAGGGCTTTGGAGCAACTCGGGATAGGACGCTACGAAGCTCGTGAGCGTGCGGATCGATTCCGTCGCCTTAACTTGGAAATGCTAGAAGAGATGGCCGCTCAGCCCGAGGACGATACCGAATTCAAGTACGACGCTTACAAACGAGCCAACGCTTTACTAACGGAAATATTCAATGAAGATCGCGCTCATCCAATTGACGCAGGCCCAGGAAAGGTGAGCCTTCCACGCAGCGAGTCAGATAGCTGACTGACTTACCGGTCGAGGAGGATGCTTGTTTAGCTAGCGTCCTCCAGCTCAGTGACGATTGCTTTTTTCAAGGCTGAAACTGATTTAGACCCGGCGAAGACTTTCAACAATCGGCCTTCGTGGAACACTGCCAAGGACGGCACAGTACGAATGCCATACATCTGCGCAATCGTCGGTGATACCGCAATATCAATTTTTCCAAACACTGCCAGAGCATGGAGCTTTGCTTCCAAGTCCACGAAGACTGGCTTCATCTCTTTACAAGGTTTGCACCAAGATGCTGAGAACAGTACGACACTGCTGCCTTTGGCAACAAAGCGGGCAAATTGGGGAGCGCTCAACTCAACGATACGGCTCATTTGGGTCTCACGTGTTGTGTTAAGGAAAAGGGGGCACCTTGTGAGTGCCACGTTCCGTTGCCGATCAAACTTTGCAGCCATCGACGCCGCAGACTTGGCCTATCAATGAGCTATCGTCGACTTTCGCGCTTTCTACCATTTGATTGAGCGCGTCAAGAAAAGCAGCTTCAGGTTGTGCACCGGAAACAGAGAATTCTTCGTTGAAGACAAAGAGAGGCACGCCAGAACCCAACTGGGCGGCGAAATGCTCATCCGCTTCCATCTCTACGCGCAGTTCTACAGATGACCACGCCAATTGAATTGCCGCATCCGACACACCTGCATCTTTCGCAATCACCGCCAAGCTGGCGCGATCAAAAAGTGACTTACCGTGGCTGGTGCTTTTTTCGTACAGCGCTTCCACAAGGCGCTTTTTCACTGCCCCGTCTTCAACCGCTTTCACCAAGACATGAGCATCAGCAGTATCGCCGAACATCATAGTGTCGAAGCGGTAATCCAGCCCGTCGGCCTGGCCATATTTACTCACAGTGTTCATCATCGCTGCTGCGGAATCTGGGTTGCCGAGCTTACGTTTCAGTGCTGCGACCATCGGTTCAGGGGCGTGATTTGCAGCCAGTCGATAGGCCCGAACGTTGACCTGTACATCGTCTTTCTGCGGGAAGTTTTCGAGCGCTTTTTCAAAACGACGCTTGGCAATCCAGCACCAAGGACACACATAATCAGACCAGATATCGACTACATATTTTTTCGAAGGGGTTTGCATAATTTATCCTGCACGGAGAAGTGAAGATTGCATTGCGGCTATTTCAAGCAGATGGTTAAAGCCAGCCAACGGGTCGGCTGAGCGACCCAGTGTCCAATCAATGAGGCTTGCTCCCTCCAGCATGCTCAGCAGCATGAAAGCGAAGTGCTCAACAGATGTTCCCAGCAACCAGCTGTGCTGCCGGACTGCGTCATTGAGGGTGCTTTGGAGCCAGGTGAGCTGCGAATTGAAGAAGTCCCTTGTGAGGCCTTGGAGCGACAAAGGCAACGCAGCCATTTCTGCCGCCAAGGCGCCGCATAACGGCAGCAGCCCCTCATTCGCGCTTATCACGAAAAGTCGGGAAAAAGCCTGTAAGCGCTGCTGTGGCTCGGGATGCATGATCTCGATTGACACCAACGTCTCGTTGAACCGAGCGATGTAGTCGTTGATAAGCTCCGCGCCTAAGCACTCCTTGGTAGGAAAGTGATGGTGAATACTGGCTTTTCTAATACCGACTTTCGCTGCGAGATCCGCGTAACTGAACGCTGAGTAACCCTTTGAGCGCATCTGGGTTTCCGCGTAGCTCAGCAGCGCGGCTTTTGTCGTGATAGACATTTGAAACTCCTACAGCCAGCACCCTTGTCACCGAAGCAACTGCTGGAACGCGCCCCAATGAGAGGCGCTTCACGCAGCGCTTGCCTCGGTGTTTAGGCACGTACCGCCATCACCCCTGCATCAACATCCCAGATAGCACCGGTCACCCAGGAGGTTTTATCGGATAGTAAGAAGAGGATGGTATTGGCGACGTCTTCAGGAACACCGACTCGACCCAGTGGGTGGAAATCGTTTAGCGACTTCATCGCATCCGGGATCGCTTCCTTGTCCATGAAGCCTTCATAGATCGAGGTGTGAACGATGCCAGGCGAAACGGCATTGACTCGGATACCTGAGTGAGCCAATTCAATTGCCAGGTTTCGAGTGACTGCGTGCAGGCCCGCCTTGGCCATCGAATAAGCAGTTGCTGGAGAGCCGGCCAGCGCAGCTTGCGCGCCAATCGAACCGACGTTGACAATGGAGCCTTCGCGCTTGGCAGCAAGCATATTTTTGACCACTGCCTGCGTGATAAAGAATGTGGCGCGGTTCAGATCCAGGTACATGTCGTAGTCAGCCTCATCGTGCTCGATGAAAGGCTTCGGAATGAATATGCCTGCAGAATTCACCATAAAGCCGATGTCACTGTGGTTGGCATTGATTTCGCTGCGTACATGATTCATCCCTTCCTCGGTCATGAGGTTGGCAACGATCACTGATACGTTCCCCAGCGGACTCAGCTCGGCGCGCACAGCATCGGCTTTATCCTGTTTACTGCCGGTGAGAACCACGCTGCCACCCGCCTTTAAAAACTGGCGCGCTGTTTCCAGACCCATGCCGCTCGTGCCGCCGACGACCAACAGTTTTTTGCCTTTAAAAAAATCGTCCATTACAGACTCCGGTATCAGATAAGTGAGAGGTGGTCAGCGGCCAGGTGCCGTGCTGACCTGTGACCAGGACAGTTAGCCTTCGATGACTTCGAGCTTAGGGAGCATGCGGATGGCTTTAGAGAAGTTGGCGTAGTTGACCGAAGTCTTGAGCACCACGTTGTGCAGCTCCTCAACACGCTCACGCGAAGCATCTGTGTGCAGGCGAATCACGACACTCACCTCGTCGTAGCCTGGGTTAACGCTTTCGTCGATCCCCAGGAAGCCACGCAGGTCGAGAGTGCCGTCGGTCTCAATTTCCAGGCTGTGAATCTTGATGCCCATCATTGCGGCATTGGCGGCATAGCCGACCGACATGCAGGCGTTTAGAGCAGCCATCAGCAGCTCCTGAGGGTTGGGCGCGGTGTTCTCGCCCAGCAATTCATTCGGCTCATCGGCTGCAATTTCAAAATCGCGGGAATAGGTCTCACCGGCCAAGCTGTAACGGCTGACTTTGGCTACAGAACGGGTCTGACCCTTCCAAGCGGTTTTAACGTTGAAGCTTGCGTGGCGCTTGGTCGCATCACCAGCAACGCCTTCGGCGAAATTCTGGAGTGCGGCGACATCGATACCATTCAGGTTGCTGCTCATGTGGACGTTCCTCTTCAGATAAGCCGGACGATTAGACCGGAAGAGAAACAAGCCTACCAAGTAGTAGGTTGGTTTACAAGAGAGGTGACGATACCAATAGTTTTGAAAAGCTAGGCTGCATAGAGGAATTGGGAATATTGATGACAACACAGTGAGTGTCGTGACCAACAGAGTCACTTCGAAAGCGACGCCATGAAACGATCTTTCACACCTCTATGCATCGGGTGAAATTTGTGTGATCGTACGAATTGATGGCATAAGGCCGTCACCACATGGATAAAAATCAGGGAGGTTTTATGGCTGCTTATGCACCAGGGCACGTGTTGGGGCGAGATGGAGGTTCGTTTCAAGAAGTCACTTTGAACGCAGCCAAGAGCGCGGTCGTCGCTAAGCATGGACGGTACTGTACAATTCGCGATCACGAAAAAGCGCCGCCTACAAGCAAGCCTTCGCGTCATTGGCTGCAAATCTACCGCACACCAGATAATACCGAGTGATCTATTCGGTGGATTTTAGTCTGCACTAATTGATACAAGCGTAGATCGGCACGCGGCCCTGAATCAAATAACTCAAGGCCGCCTGCTCTTGGCAGGCGACCAAATCGAGAAGCTTTTGAAAGATGTACTAAAGATACAGCGATGAAAGATGCCCCCTGGAAAGGGAATGCAGCGATAGAGTCGATAAGTGTGCTTGCTAGAGTTTTCAGTGACGAAGGGTAGATAAAATCAAATCAAATCCCGAAGATTTCTCGTAATCATCGCTCATCGCCCAAGAAACAAAGCTCGCACCTTCCAAAGTATTCAATATGAACCTTGAAACTCTGATTACATCCAGGTCGGCTTTAAGCTCTCCTCGATCTTGACCCTGCTTAATGTTTGCTTGGAGCCAAGTGAGATGGATCTCAAAGAAATCCTTTGTCATTTCTTTGAGGCTTTCAGGCAGGGCCAGAAGCTCTGCGGCGAGGGCTCCACAGAGTGGGAGCATCCCGTTTAGACTGCTGTGTGCGAACATCAAGGCGAACGCATTCAGCCGGTCGACAACACTGACGTGTTCATCATTGATAGCGTCCAGCTGCTTTTTAAACCGGAACAGGTAGCTCTCGACGATGGCAATTGCCAAGCCTTCCTTGGTCGGGAAGTGATGGTGAATACTCGCTTTTTTAATGCCGATGTCGTCCGCAAGGTCGGCATAGCTGAAGGCCGCATAGCCTTTCGTGCGCAGCAGAACCTCGGCGCTGGTCAAAAGGTCTGAACGTGTACTCATGATCGTGTATCCAAATTTATCATCTAGACATCATAAATTAGTCACACCTCATAAGACAGCGTTCGCCTTGCAAAGTACTGAGCTGCCTATACTTTGTGCCTCCTGCGGAATGCTTCTTCCATCTTGAGGCCTGTACGGAAACGCGGCATAGGACAAACGTCCGCGGCGCGTTCAAACGATCGGTGAGAACGCCGGACACATCAAGCAGAGCTTGTCCAGGCTGGGGCCTCAAGGCCCACACGAATCAAACGGCCCTCAACGCCCCGCCTGCTACATCCTTTGAACTCTGTGCGCATGCAGTCCGGAGCCAGCACGCGCTGTTCGGCGCGAAGGATGACCCCGCACGACACAGTTCGTCAGATACAAGTCCCAAACTATGTGCTGGCAGGTAAAATGGCATAATATGCCAATAGTCGAAAGGACCTGTATGTCCAGAGCTGGAGCTAATCATGGCGACGCGAAACGTTGTACTCACCCCTCACCAGGAACAGGTTATCCATGACCTGGTGCAGTCCGGCCGTTATCAGAATGCCAGCGAAGTGATGCGAGAAGGTTTGCGGCTATTGGAACAGCGCGTCGCCGAAGACACCGCCAAAATTGAGGCCCTGCGTCAGGCGACCTCTATCGGCATCATGGACCTTGAGCAAGGGCGCTTTACTAAGTTGAACGAAGGGGATCTGGAGCACTACCTCGAGGGCTTGAGCCTGGAGGCAACCCTACCCGCGCGCGAGAAACACTGAGCATGTCGCAGTATCGGATTTCCAACGCGGCGCGCGCCGACATTGTCGACATCCTCAGGCTCTCCCAGACGCAGTTCGGCGATCAAGCACGCCAGCGGTATCAGGCGCTAATCCTCGCCGCGCTGCAAGCGATTGCCGACACGCCTTATCGCATTGGCAGCTACGAACGCGGTGAGCTGGCACCGGGCCTTCGCAGCTATCACCTCATCTATTCACGCCAGCAGGCCAAACAGCCCCATGGGGCGGTCAAAAGCCCACGCCATATCGTGTTTTATCGTGTCGCAAGCGACGACGTGATCGAGGTCGTCCGACTCCTTCATGACGCCATGGAAGTGCAATTGCACTTGCCTAATGACTGATCCTGGCCCAAAGGCTTAGCTGTCCATGAACAGCGAAGGTAAGGCGCCCGCCTCAACATGCAACCTGAGCGCCTTCGCTGCCCGCCGACTCAGTGGCCAATTGAAGCGGGAAGTTATGGGCCCGACCGGATTATCGAGACCCACCACCAGAAGCACGATGCGCAACGTTGCCTGCCACTTTCAATACCGAACAACCGCTTCTTAAGCGCTTTCCGTGGCCAGGCGCCTGGCATTACGCTCCGGTTGTCGATGGACACGCGGATCGATCTCTCTGGCGACCGGCGCCATTGCAACATCTCGCAGAGCATGAGCATTTCACGCTGCCAATTTCAGGACAGGTGCTGAAAGGCGGCCCGGACAACTCCGATTAAGGATATCGACTCATCTAACGACCAAGAATTTTCCAGATTCGGGTTGGTCATCCAGTACACAAAGGCGCACTGAATGCCAGTCACGGCCACCCCGCTCCGGGTCAGAAATAGCCATTCGCGATCGCTCGCCCACCCTGTGCAATTGGGGGCAAAACTGGGGGCAAAATTTGTTTTTTTCAGGCTGTAAATACCGATCTAGAGCCTAGTCAAAATGTTTTTTGGGGATGGCTCACAAAAACACGAAGAAGTGCCATTGTATTTTCGGCCATGAAACCGCGCGAGCCCATGCACGCCGAACCGTGTAGGCGCAGGCTTCTATGCCCGATAGTCTGTCGCTTTAAAGAAACCTTGAACGTAATGCGTGGCTACCGCTCACAAGTTTATGGGCGCTATTGCTCATTAGACATGAAGAGGAAATCGATATGCCAAACGCACTAAGAACTTGCGCACTTACCTTGCTCGTCAGCCTGGCGGCCCAAGGGGCTTTCGCAGCACAAGACGACGCTTTTGTTGAGGACGCTTCCGCCAAGGGAGTAGCCGAAGTCGAAGCTGGCAAGCTCGCCCAGGAAAAAGGCAGTGCCGCCGATGTTAAGGCCTTTGCAGACATGATGATCAAGGATCACACCGCGGCGAACGCAAAGCTTAAAACAATTGCAGACGCCAAAAATCTGAAAGTTTCCGACAGTGCGGAGCTCATGGACAAGGCCAAAGCGATGATTCTGGAACTTCGCGGCGCAAAATCCTTCGATCAAGCTTATGCCAACAATCAGGTTAAGGCGCATGAGGCCACGATTGAAATCTTTGAAAAGGAGATTTCTGAAGGCAAGGACGCTGAGGTTAAAGCGTTTGCCACCGAAACATTGCCCAAATTGAAATCGCATCTGGAGCATGCCAAAACGCTGTCAGAGGCTCACGCCGGTGACGCGAAGTGACAACCACAGGAGCCTTTAGCGAGGCTCCTGCCGTCCCTCACTGCGACGCGGGTGGCTCAAGTAGAATCTTGTCCCCAAAAAATCAGGTGCAAAGCGAAAAGGAGCCTCGATGCAACGGGTGATGATTGTTGGTCAACCTGGCTCAGGCAAAAGCACGTTGGCGCGTAAGCTTGGTCTGCGCACGGGCTGGCCGGTCGTTTATATAACTGCGCCTTCAACGTGCCGCGTGGTTTGTCTGAGGTCTAATCGGGATACCGAGATTTTTCTCCGCGCGCAAAAGCCACTCGACTGAGTGGCTTTTGGTTTCTTGGGACGGGACACGCACAGGCGTGATAACGGGCAGGCTTTACCGGCGCAACACCCTCAATCCAGCACGATATCCCGCATCGGCGGGATATAACCGTAGTCATATGCCTCCCGTACAAACGAGCGATCGCCCTGCAGCAGGATCCTGACCGTGGGTGCTTCAGTGCCGCCGATGCGGAAATCGCCGTCGCGGGTGGGTACGCTGTCGATGAACGAAGTCACCAAACCATTTGGCATCACACAATGTGAATAGGTCTGGAAGGGCTGCTCGGGTGGGTTTCCCAATACCAGGCCAGAGGCATTCATTGGCCGGTAAGGGCCGAACAGGTGTTCGCTGACAAACCCGTAAACGCCATCGGGGCCGGTCACACCGTCGGCATAGGTGAACTTATGGCTGATGGTGAACAGGTAGTACTTGTTGTCCTGGAAGACGTAATGCGGGCGCTCGGTCTGATCATTAACGCCAACGGCCGTCACCAACGGCGGTAATATTTCCCATTCATCGCCTCTCAAGTCTTTGGCCACGGCAAGGCCAATACACCCCACCTGATAGCGAGCGCCACCCACCTCTTCGTGGCCTGGCGGGACCAGGCCGATCTCGTCGGGACCGACCACATGGGTGCCGCGTTCACCCGCGACATTGCCTTCAAACACCATATATAACTTGCCATCTTTCGGATCAATAAAAGGACTTGGATCGCGAAAGTTCCACGTCGCATTTTGCGACTCGGTCTGATAATAAACCCCGTCCGCCTCAAATAATGCGTGCACCTTATTGAAGTTGACGAGTTCAACGCCCTCCTCGGTTGTCACTATCTGGCCTTTGACTTTGGAAATAGTCGCGCCGGGTGTAACGCAGGTGTAATACAAGTCGATGTCACCGTTATTGTTGACCAGGATCGGCGTTCCTGCCCATTCCCGCGTGGTGGGCGACACGCCTGGGGCCATGACACGACCGCCGAAAATCCAGTCCTTGCCGGTGCGTGAGTACCAAAAGCAGATACGCGCATGGCCGTGTCGATCCTCCCAATCGCGCTTGATGTCATAACGCCCGTTGGCATCAATAAACTGCGGATCATGGGGGCGCCGGTCGGCGGTCAACGTGAAAATTACTGACCAGCCATTAACGGAAACCACCGCCCCGTCGAGGTCGCGCAGGGGCATGGTGTCCCAGATGAATACCGTGTCACTCATCACGGGGAAATCAGCCGGCACTAACGGTTGCGTGGTAGTGGGGTCACTTTCATTGACTTTCAGCGCATCAGCCCGAGTCCAGCGAGTAGGTGTGTGATTCGCATGTTTCATGTTGATGTCCTTTTACTAACGCTTATATGACAAGCCGATTTTAAAGTGCACAGCACACTTCGATCTCGACCAGCTCCATAGTGCGAAACAAGGTTTAACATGGAACTCTAAATGCACAGGATGAAAAATTATTTAAGTAGTTATATGCCACTACTCAACATATAACCTTCGCCACCCAAGTTCATGGCACGTTGCAATCATTGATTAAATGAGAGCATTTGAGCTTTTAATAAGCGCGCTCGACACAGCCAATCCGGCACAAAGGCAACCACAGCACATCCCGCCCGATTTAGTTACAATCCCATAGGTTTTTTCCACGGTACTGCAGCATGGACATCTCATTATTTCGCGGGCGCTTCACGCGCTTGAACAAGCGCCTGCGCCAAGAGGCGCAGAATCATCCCGAGACCTGGTCGCAGATGCTGGTGCTGAGCGCCATCGACCAAATGGACGGCATGGCAACGCCTTCAAAAATCGCCGAAGCGGAAAACATCCGCTCATCCAACCTTGCCTCGCTGTTGAAGGACTTGGAAGCACGAGACCTGATTACCCGCACGCCAGATACGCAAGACCGCAGACGCACCTGGATCGGGCTGTCGGAACAAGGCCAGAGCGTCCTGCAAGCAAGCCGTCAGCGCCGGGATGAGTGGCTGGCGGAGGCGGCAGACGCCTGCCTCACCGCCAGTGAACGCAAGCAACTGGAAGCGGCCGGGCTGCTGATGGACAAGCTCAGCCACTATGGCCGCGACGAGGAACGCTGAAGCCATTTTCAGAGACAACGCCCGCCATTGCGTGCGTGCGTTCGAACTGCAAAGGCGTCGCGGTGATGTGCCCCGCAAGATTTTCCGCCGTTTCGGTCCCTGGCTCATCAGCCCTCTGATGCCGCTCCAACTGAAGCCAATGGTATTCCAGGCCGCGCGGGTCATTTTCCGAGCGTACGGAGACCCTCTCCAAGCGCCCACTGCCCTGGCGCGTTATCTTCAGAGGCAGCACGGCACCGGGGGCACAACTCGGAAAATTGACGTTCAGGCACACGTCATGCGGCCAATCCATCGCCATGAGTTGCTCAATAACCCGTACCCCGTGGTCAAGTGCGTTTCCCCAAGGCACTGCGGTACGGTCGGTAAACGCCTGGCTCAACGCAATGGATGGGATACCGAACAGCAACCCTGTCATCGCGGCGCCGACGGTGCCCGAAAACACCGTTTCCGTTCCCAGATTCGCCCCGCGATTCACGCCGGATAAAATCAGGTCCGGCTTGTCGTGACTCAGCAGATGCCCGAGCGCCACTGCGATGCAATCGCCTGGCGTACCCGTGACCGCAAACCGGCGTGTGCCGTGGTAGCTCATGCGCAGGGGGGCATGCAGGCTCAAGGAATGGGAGGTGCCGCTCTGGTCGAGCAGCGGTGCGACGACCCAGACCTCACTCGCCAATTGGCAAGCGATGCGCTCCAGTACCTTGAGCCCTGGGGCATCGATGCCATCGTCATTGGTAAGCAGAATTCGTTTGAACCGATGTTGTCCGTTCGCCATGGCCGTGCCCCGTCAATACTGCGCCAGGCGCTCGAATTAACGCCGTCGGGGCGATTATTACCTATATATTAATAGCTATCTAGCCATAGATATTAACGCAAACACTACAACGGAAATTCCGCCCTGATCAGAGTGCCGCCCTGGCTACGATTGCTGGCGGTAATGGCGCCGCCATGGGCCTGGCAAATCGCCCGGGCGATGGACAGGCCTAACCCGCTGCCGCCCGAGTAACGCGCCCTGGAACGCTCTGCACGCCAGAAGCGGTCAAAGACACTGTCCAGGTGTTGCGCCTCGATACCAGGGCCAAGGTCTCCGATCTCAATCACTACCCGCCCTTCGACCTGCCGCGCCATGATGCTCAATTCACCGCCCCCTGCCGCATAGCGCAGCAGGTTATCGATCAGGATATTCAGCACCTGGCCCAGGCGATCGCGATCGGCATTGATACGAAAACCGTCGGTGATAGTGATGTACGTCTGCACACCGAAGTCATCCAATTGCGGCTGGAACCAGGCCAGCCGTTCGCTCACCAGGGCCGCCAGGGAAAAGTCGCTGCGCTCCAGCACCAGTCGACCCGCCCTGGCCATCGACAAGAGGTGCAAGTCATCCACCAGTTTCCTGAGCTGATCGAGCTGACGCTTGACCATGCCCAACTGTGCGGCATCGCTGGGGAACACCTCATCGAGCATGCCCTGCACGCGCCCCATGGCGGCATTCAGTGGCGTGCGCAATTCGTGGGCGATGACCGCGCTGGACTCGCGCACATCCCGCTCGTAACGCTCCAGTTGCGTGGTCATGCTGTTGAAGTCGCTGATCAGGCGTTGCAGCTCGTCGGGGGTGTGCCGGTGAATGGGCAGGCGCGTGAAGAAATCTCCGCCGGCAACTCGCCGTGCCCCTTGGGCTATTGCCGAGAACTGGCTGGACAAGGGGCGTGAAAACCACAAGCCACAGATGATGATGATCGGGATGGCAGCCAGCACCAGGCAGGCCAGGATCAGCCAGTCGCGATTGGCGATATCCGGCTGGAAGAATTCCACCGGGTAGTATTCGGCAACCAGTTGGCGCAAGCGTGTTTCGTTGAGTTGCGGCTCGGCGCGCAGGTGCAGCAACTCCTCACGCGCTTGCGGCGGCAGGCGCTGCAAGAAATACCAGTCCGACAGTTTGAAGTTGACCCACATGCACAGCGCAATCACCACAACGGCGCCGATCGCCAACAGGCTCATGCGCATACCGACCCAGCGCCACAGCGGTTTGTCGTTGACCCGAGATTTCTTGAACATGCGGCTTACCTGAACCGATAGCCGATGGAGCGTACGGTCACCAATACCCCGGCGATGCCATGGGTTTCCAGTTTGCGTCGCAGGTTGTGTACGTGGGCATCAACGACCCGTGCCAGGGCTTCGCTTTCCGGCAGGCAGATTTCCAGCAGCTCATCACGGGTGAACGCCTTGGATGGTGTCTTGAGCAACGTCACCAGCAGCTTGAACTCCGTCGGCGTCAGGTCGAGCACCTGCGGCGGCGCATCGCGGTGCTCAAGGCTGGCCGTGAAGGCGGTGAGATCAACACGCAGGTTTTCATGGCGCAGCAGCTGTTCAACCGGTTGGCTGCCCAGGGTACGTCGCAACACCGCATGCACCCGCGCCACCACCTCACGCGGGCTGTAGGGCTTGACCACATAGTCATCCGCGCCATAACGCAAGGCGCCGAGTTTTTCCGGCTCATCGCCCATGGCCGTGACCATGATCACCGGCGTGTCGCTGCTGCGGCGCACGGCGGACAACACTTCCGTGCCGCTCAAGCGGGGCAGCATCACGTCCAGCAGGATCAGGTCGGGCTGCCAGCTTTTGTGCAGGTCCAGGCCACGCTGGCCGTCTTCGGCCAAGGCCACCTCAAAGCCGTCCCGGCGCAGATAGGCTTCGAGAATATTGGCGCTGTCGGCGTCGTCTTCGACAATGAGGATACGTTTTCCTGACACAAAGAAGCCTCTTGATGAAACCTTGATAATTCACGAACGGTTTATTGAAAGTCCGCTGCCAGTATTGGCCTACGCCCGACTTTCGCGAACCGATCCTATGCCGACCACTGCACCGCTGTCCAAGCCTATCAAGCTGCCTGAACGCCTCGGCGCGGTTTTGCTACTGGTGGGCATGTTGAACGGCTGCTCATTGGCGCCGATGTACCAGACGCCCGCGTTGCCAGTGCCGGAAACCCTGCAAGGCACACGGTTAACGGACGTGCCCTCCTCCATGATCAACAGCGTGGAAGCGCTGTCCGAAGAGGAAAAACACCTGTTGGCCGGCCTGGACTCATCGGCGCAGTTGCCGGCTCTGGTTGAACAAGCCCTGGACTACAACCGTGACCTGCGCCTGGCGTTGCTGCGAGTCGAGCAAGCCCGCGCCGAGTACGGCATTTATCGCGCCGATCGCTTACCCACCGTTGCCCTGGGGCTGCAACGCAACCGCCAGCACTTGCACGACAAGGCCGCCGACGAACGTTACGGGCAGGACATCGCGGTCGCGTCCGTGGGTGTATCGGACTTCGAGCTGGATTTTTTCGGCCGGGTGCGCAGCCTGTCCGAAGCGGCGCAACATAACTACCTCGCCACGCGCTACGGAGCTTTGGCGGCGCGCAAGGCGCTGATCGTCGAAGTGGCGCGCCTGTATTTGCAGGAGCGCTTGCAGGCGGGCGTGCAGGCCGACACGCAATCCATTCTCGACGACCAGAAACGGCTGCTGAGCGTACTCGACGGTCAGCAAAAGGAAGGCCTGGTAGCCCCGGACACGGTCGACACCCAGCGCATGGAGGTGCGTCGCGCCACTCTGCAATTGCAGGATGCAAGCGCCGACTACTCGCGTGCACAACAGGCGCTGGCGTGGGTCACCGGCTATCAGGCTGCCCTTTCTACAGCGGCGGCAGACAGCGCCGTCATCGACCTCAGTCCCCCGCCATGGCTGGTCGAGATGCCGTCACAGCGCCTGCTGCAGCGCTTCGATGTGCGCCAATGCGAGGAAGCCCTGCGCGCGGCGAATGCCAACATCGGTGCCGCCCGTGCAGCGTTTTTCCCCTCGATCACCTTGAGCACGGGTGTCGGCATCGCCAGCCCGCGCTTGAGCAACTTGTTTTCGTCCGGCAGCGGCGCCTGGCTGTTCACCCCGCAACTGAACCTGCCGTTGTTCGACGGTGGCCGCAACCAGGCCAACCTGGACCTGGCCACCGCTCGCCAACAGTCGGCAGTCGCCCAATACGAAAAAACCGTGCAAGACGCCTTCCGCGAAATCGCCGACCTGTTGACTCAGCGCCAGCAAGCATTGGCCAACGCCACCACACAAATTGATCTGGCGGCGTTGACCGCCTTGAAGGCCAAGCGTCTCGACCAACAGATAGCCGTGGGTGCGGCTGCCCGTTCAGAGCACACCGGCGCTTCAATTCGCCTGGCTGAAGCCGCCATCGAATTACGCAAGGCCACCTACCAGTTGTTGTTCAACCGCCTGGCGCTGTATCGCGCGCTGTCTGGCGCACCGTTATTTTCCTCCGCAGAAAGGGTTCCATCATGAGTTTGATCACGCCTCCTACCCGTGCCGCGCTTTGGGGCGCCGCCGCGTTGATGTCTTGCACGCTGGCGCCTCAGGCACAGGCGGCCGACACCACCACTGCCACCCTGGGCCTCGGCATGGGCGTCACACCGCGCTTCATGGGCGCAGACCGCTACCGGGCGCTCGTACTGCCGATGTTCAGCATCCAGCGCGGTGTGTTGTTTGCCGACAGCACCCGTGGCCTGGGTGTGCAGTTTCAATCCGACAGCGGCTTTGCTGCGAGCGCGGCGATCAACTACGACCTGGGCCGCAAGGAAAAGGACAGCACCAGCCGCCCCGGCGGCCGCGAGCTGAACGGCATGGGCGATGTCAACGGCGCCACCGTCGCCGACTTCACCCTCAGCCAGCAACTGCTTGACTGGCTGTCGGTCAGCGGCGAAGCCGAGCTGCGCATGGCCGGCGAGCACCGGGGCAACCGCTACCGCTTTGGCCTCGAAGGCATTCTGTTTCATACCGACAGCGACACCCTGGCCCTGGACCTCGATGCGCACGCCGGCGATGGCCGCTACAACCAGACCTACTTCGGCGTCACCCAGGCGCAGAGCCAGCGTTCGCTCTATGGAAAATACAGCGCCGATGCAGGCATCTATGCCTACTCCGCCGCCTTGAACTGGCAGCACAGCCTGGATGCACACTGGTCGACGCTGGTCAGCCTGACGCTGACCCAGTACGCCGACCAGGCCCGCAACAGCCCGCTGGTCCTGCGTGAAAGCGCCGGCCTTGGCCTGTTCGCCATCAACTACACCTTCTGATAACGAGGCCCCAGGCATGCATGGTTTTCCTCAGCTGTTTCGTCCCTGGGCCCGTCTCCTCCTCGGCCTCGCCTGCCTGACAACGGCGGCCTGTTCGCGCGAGTCACCCGTGCCGGAGCCCGCCGTAAGGTCGGTAAAAGTCACCGCAGTGCGCGCCGCGCAGGTGGACGCTGCGCCGTTGACCGGCGTCGTGCGCCAACGCCAACGTGCAACGCTGGCCTTCGAGGGCGCAGGTCGTCTGGTCGCCTTGAACGTTGATGTAGGCGATTCGGTTAAACAAGGTCAGGTACTGGCGAGTCTGGACGCGGCCGCAGTCCGGCTGCGCCTGAAACAGGCCCAGGCCACCTTGTTTGCCAGCGTGGCACAGACAAGCGAGCGCAAGCGCAACAAAGTCCGCCAGCAACAGCTGTTTACCCAGGGTAGCGTCGCGACCAGCGCTGTGGAGCAAGCCGAAGCGGCGTGGCAAGCGGCCGTCGCGCAGCAGACCGCCGATGAAGCGGCGCTGGACCTGGTGCGCCGCGATCAGCGCCAAGGGCAACTGATTGCACCTTTCAACGGCCGCGTCGTGGCTCGGCCTGCGCAGCTGTACAGCGAGCTATCGCCCGGCCAGGTCGTGATGGAGCTGGAGGCCTCGGGCGCTTTGCAGGTGCTGGTGCAAATCCCGGTGGAACAGGCCGCCAGCCTCAAGCCTGGGGACCACGCCGTAGCCGCCGACCCGACCGCGCCGGGTTCTAGCCTGCCGCTGGTGTTGGAAGGCCTGTCGATGCGCGCACAGAACGGTTTGTTGCAAAGCGCGCGCTTTCGCCTGACCGCCAACAACCTCGTGCTGCCCAGCGGCGTGAATCTCAATGTGAGGTTCGCGTCCCCTGCTCCGCTCCCGCTGTCCATTCCAACCCAGGCCCTGCGCATCGGGGGTGACGCCAGCCAGGTGCAAGTGTTTGTCTATGACCCCACCGCGGGCAAGGTCGCCCAGCGTGACATCAAGATCGGCCTGATCGACCAGGGCCGCGTCACTGTCGACAACGGCCTCAAGGATGGCGAGCAAGTGGTCGTCACGGGCGTCGCGTTTCTCAGTGACGGCCAGCCCGTCAACCTGCTTGCGCCCTCCAGCCGCTTGAGCACAACCGAATGATCAACCTGACCCGACACGCCTTGGGCGCAAGCCGCCTGACGCTCTTCACCGCGCTGTTGATCCTGATCGCAGGTGTGGCGACGTTTCTCAGCTTCCCCACCCAGGAAGAGCCCTCGGTGACCATCCGCGATGCGCTGGTGAGCATCCAGTTCCCCGGACTGCCCAGCGAGCGCGCCGAAGAATTGCTGGCGCGGCCCACCGAAGAAAAACTGCGCGAACTGTCGCAAATCAAAAATATCGTGACCACGATTCATCCCGGCAGCGTGGTTATCCAAGTGACGGCCCGTGATGAAACCAAGGACCTCGGCGTGCTGTGGCAGCAGGTGCGCAATAAGGTCGCCGAAGCCGGCGCGGGCTTTCCACCCGGCACCCAAGGGCCGTTTGTCGACGATAATTTCGGGCGCGTCGCCGTGGCCTCCATCGCCGTCACAGCACCCGGCTACAGCATGAGCGAGATGCGCGGGCCGTTGAAGCGCCTGCGCGACCAGTTGGGCGGGTTGCCCGGCATCGGCCAGGTCACCTTGCATGGTTTGCAGGATCAACAGCTTTCAATTGATTTCAACCCGCAACGCCTGGCCGGGCTGGGTTTGTCCCCGCAGCAATTGTTCCAGCAACTGCAGCAACAGAATGTGCTGGCGCCTGGCGGTATCGCCGACATTGGCGGGCAGATCACCACCCTCACCGTGACCGGCGAATTGCTCGGTGTGGAACAGCTGCGCCAGGTGCCGATTCAACTGCCCGGCGCCGACGGCAGTGTGCAATCGGTGCCGTTGAGCGCCCTTGCGCAGATTGCCGTGATGGCTGCCGACCCGCCCCAGACCGCCGCGGTGTACCAGGGCCAGGACGCCGTGGTGCTGGCCGTGTCCATGGCGCCAGGGCAAAACATTAATCAATTCGGCGCAGCCCTGCGCGAACGACTGGCGCAGTTGGAGCAGCAACTCCCGCTGGGCTTTACCGCCCATGTGGTGACGTTCCAGGCCGATGTAGTCGATCAGCAGATGTCCAAGATGAAGCATGTGATGATCGAAACCGTGGTCATCGTCATGGCGGTGGTGATGCTGTTCCTCGGCTGGCGCACCGGCCTGGTGGTCGGCGCCATTGTGCCGCTGACCATTCTCGGCACGTTGATCGCCATGCGCATGCTGGGGGTCGAGCTGCAGACCGTATCGATTGCCGCGATTATCCTCGCGCTCGGCTTGCTGGTGGACAACGGCATTGTCATCGCCGAGGACATCGAGCGCCGGCTGCATGCCGGTGAGGAACGCCGCCAGGCCTGCGAGGATGCGGGGCGTACCCTGGCGATTCCGCTATTGACCTCCTCCCTGGTGATTGTGCTGGCCTTCTCGCCGTTCTTCCTCGGCCAGACCAGCACCAATGAATACCTGCGGTCATTGGCCATTGTTCTTGCCCTGACCCTGCTCGGCTCGTGGCTGTTGAGCATCACCGTCACGCCGCTGCTGTGCCTGTATTTTGCCAAGCCCCCACGTCATAAGGCGTCAGAGGACAGCTACAACAGCCGCTTTTACCAAGGCTATCGGGCCGTCATCTGCCGCGTGCTGCAGCACAAGGTGCTGTTTCTGATGGCCATGTTGGTGTTGCTGGCCGCCGCCATTTTTGAACTGATGCGCGTGCCCTATGACTTTTTACCCCAGTCGGACCGGCTGCAGTTTCAGGTGCCCATCACCCTGGAGCCCGGCAGCGGTTCGCGCAAGACCTTGCAAAGCGTGCGCGAGATCAGCCTGTGGTTAGGCAAGGAACCCCAGGTAGTCGACAGCATCGGCTACGTGGGCGATGGCGGACCGCGCATCGTGCTGGGCCTCAACCCGCCGCAGCCAGCACCGGAAACCGCTTACTTCACCGTCAGCGTCATGGCGGGCACGGATATCGATGCGGTCATTGCCAATATGCGTCGCTATCTGCTCAAACAACACCCCGAGCTGCGCGCCGAGCCCAAACGGTTTTCCCTGGGCACCACAGAAGCCGGGGTCGCGATCTATCGCGTGATTGGCCCGGACGAGAACGTATTACGCCTATTGGCCGGCCAGATCGAGAACGCTTTGCGCAACATGCCGGGCACACTCGATGTGCGCAATGACTGGAGCACGCGCCTGGCGCGCTATACCGTCGAGGTCGACCAGCACAGTGCACGCCGCGCCGGGGTGGACACTCAGGCCATAGCCCAGGCCTTGCAATTGCACTTCGGCGGCCTCCAGGTTTCGTCCCTGCAGGACAATCAGACCCGCGTACCGCTGGTGGTACGCGAACCTGCGACGACAAACACCGTATCGCCCGATCTGCGCGGTATCCAGGTCTACCCGGCCGACGGCTCGACGCCCGTGCCGCTGTCGGCCATTGCCCGCATTGTCGCCTCCAGCGAACCGTCCACGCTGATGCGCCGCAATCAGGAACGGGCCATCACCGTAGTGGGCCACAACCCGTCGCTGACGGCGACGTCCATCGTCGAGCAACTGGCGCCGCAGGTCGCGGCACTGCGCTTGCCGCCGGGCTACCGGATTGAACTGGGCGGTGAAATCGAAGACTCGGCAGATGCCAACCAGGCGCTGCTGCAATACCTGCCCCACGCGCTGATCGCCATGCTGTTGTTGTTTGTGTGGCAGTTCAATTCGTTTCGCAAGGTGCTGATTGTGGTTTGCGCAATTCCCTTTGTACTGATCGGCGTTTCAGTCGCGTTGCTGGTCACCGGTTACCCGTTTGGCTTCATGGCCACGTTCGGTCTGCTGTCACTGGCAGGGATCATCGTCAATAACGCGGTGCTGTTGCTGGAGCGTATTGAAGCGGAACTCCACGACGGCCTGCCCGTGTACGAGGCCGTCGTAAATGCCGCCGTCAAACGCCTGCGCCCGATCGTCATGACCAAACTGACCTGCATCCTCGGGCTGATCCCGTTGATGCTGTTTGCCGGGCCACTGTGGAAAGGCATGGCAATCAGCATGATGGGCGGTCTTGCACTGGGAACGTTGGTAACGCTGGGGTTGATCCCGGTCCTGTATGTATTGCTGTTTACGCAGCGTAAAACTCCACACATCACGGTGAACACACCATGACTTTTTTGCTCAAGGCGACGCGCACCGTCAAACGCCTATCCAAAGGGGCAATGCTGCTCAGCGCACTGTCGATCAGTATTGCCAGTCACGCCGCAACCCCACATCCCGACGCATTCGTCCATCCAGGCCTGTTGCAGACCGAACAGGACTTCCTGCGCATCCGCGAAAAACTGGCCAACCATAACCAGCCGTGGCTGGCCGGGTGGCAGAAGCTGATCGCCAACCGGCACGCTTCACTGGCCTGGAACCCGAGCCCGGTCGCAGTGGTGTATCGGGGCGCGGATGGCCAACATCCGGAAAACTACGCCCGCTTATTCAATGACGCTGCAGCAGCGTACGCACTGGCCCTGCGCTGGCAGCTTTCGGGTGATCCCGCGTATGCCGACAAAGCCGTAGCGATGTTGAACCAATGGTCCAGCACCCTTACATCGATTGCAGGCACCTCGGACCGCTTCCTGGCATCCGGCTTGTACGGTTATCAACTGGCCAACGCCGCAGAGTTACTGCGCGGTTATTCAAAGTGGAAGGCGGCGGACTTTCATCAGTTCCAAAGCATGATGCTCACGGTCTTCTACCCGATGAATCATGATTTTCTGGTGCATCACAATAACGCGCCGGTCGACCACTATTGGGCGAACTGGGACTTGGCCAACATGAACGCGATGCTGGCCATCGGCGTGCTGACCGACCGCCGCGACATCTACGATGAAGCGGTCAACTATTTCAAACACGGCGCCGGCAACGGTGCCATTGAACACGTGGTGTGGAAGCTCTACGGCAATGGTCTCGGCCAGGTCCAGGAAAGCGGGCGTGACCAAGCGCACACGATGCTCGATATCGCCTTGCTCGGCAGCTTCTGCCAAATGGCCTGGAGCCAGGGCGACGACCTGTTCGGTTACCAGAACAACCGGGTGCTGCAAGGCGCCGAGTATGTGGCCAAGTACAACCTGGGCAATGACGTGCCGTTCACGACCTTCATCAACAGCGCGTTCAAGCAGACCGTCATCTCGCCCGATCACCGTGGCGACATCCGCCCGATCTGGGAACTGCTCTACAACCATTACGTGGTGCTCAAAGGCCTCAGCGCGCCGAACGTGAAAGCCTTCGCGCACAAAGTCGAGGTGGAAGGCGGTGGCGGGGATTATGGCCCCAACAGCGGCGGCTACGACCAACTGGGGTATGGAACCTTGCTCTATTCGTTGGGGGAATACGGCCTGTCCAAAAATGAACTGGTGCCGTGAAGGTCCATTCCTCAATCTTCACGGCAGCCGTGCTTCAGAACGGTAGTCGGCCGGTCAGCATGTACCACCACATTTTCCAGTCGCCCCGGAAGCGGCCCAGGGGATGCCGGAAAGTGGGTGGCCGGTTGAGTTCAAAGAAATGTGCGCTGTGCGAAACCGCTGCGACACCTTGGAGAAATGGCTATCGCCACTACATTGACTTGACCGAGACCACTTCGACAAAACGAAACTTCTTCCTGGCTGCCTTGGTAGCTTCTTGCTCGGCTACAAGGGTGCTGAGCGTATCAGCCTCATGAATGATCTCGTGCATCTGCCCTTCGAACTCATTGCCCACGCGCAGTGTGACCCTGAGCCTCGGGGTAAAGCCTTTTGAGGTTTTCTGTTGCTTTTTGGGCGTTGCCTTTGGCGGTATCACGACTGCCGGAACGGGTTCTGGCTGAGGGTCAGCTTCCGTCGACACTGCGGGCACAGATACGCCGAATAGCGCCTGTCGCATCTCTTCTTCCGTCAATTCGGTGTTCATACTGTTTCTCAGGGGGGATTCAGGAAAGGCTTGGCCGCGATTGAAGCCATTGCTCGTGGCCGTGGGTCATATATTAACTGAGCGCAAACATCTGCGTTCTGTTGTCTTTTTTCGCGGGTGGCTACATGGCGCAAGCGGATTGGTCTCGTTGAGCGTGACGGCCCGCACCAGCGCAAAACATCATAAAAATAGATGATCTTAATAAATCACATAATAACAATATCTAATAATTAGCTTATTCCAAAAAAGACTTTCCCTCGGGTTTTTTATAGGAATATCTTCACTTCACAGACCGACCCCATACCTGGCGGAGGACGTACCCCCGACCACCAGGAGCCTGTAAAAGGCTAAATGGACCGATCTCGACATGCAAGACCTCGCCGCCCCGCTGCCCCTCAAGCACTTCCACCTGTCACTGCTGACCAGTTCGCTGCTGCTGGCTGCGGCGCCCTCCTTCGCCGAAACCGCTACGCAAGACGCCAGGCTCGGTACCGTCACCGTGATCTCCACCGGCCTGCGTGGTCAGGCGCGCACCGTGGCCGACAGCCCGGCGCCGATTGATGTGATCAACAGCGAGCAACTGCTCAAGACCGGCCGCGCCGAGCTGTCCGAAGCGATTGCCAAATTGCTGCCGTCCTTCAACTTCGGCACCAACATCGCCGGCTACAACTCGGTGACCCGCCCGCTGAGCAACCGCAGCCTCGGCCCCGCCTACACGCTGGTGCTGGTCAACGGCAAACGTCGCCACAACGGCGCCACCGGCCAGCGCGGGTCCATCGACAACAGCGGTGCGAATGCGGTGGACATCGACTTGATCCCGGTCAGCTCGGTGGACCATATCGAAGTGCTCAAAGACAGCGCAGCGGCCCAGTACGGGTCCGATGCGGTGGCGGGTGTGATCAACATCATCCTCAAGACCGGCAGCAGCGGCGGTCACCTGGAAACCAGTTACGGCCAGTTGTTCTCCGGCCAGGGCGAGACCATCAAGGTGGCCGGCGACCAGGGCTTCACACTGGGCGATGGCGGCTTTTTCCACCTGTCGGCGGATGCACGCAAACGTGGCGAAGCGTCGTGGAACGACAAGGCCGACGGCAGCGTCAGGGCCTTCAACGATCCGGCCAAGGAAGCCGCCTGGGACCGCGTAGCGATCAAGAACGGCGACCCCGACCTCAAGGCCTTCAACCTGGCCTATAACGCCGAACTGCCCCTGGAAGACCTGACCCTGTACTCATTCTCCACCTACGGCGAGCGAGACGCCGAGGCCGCCAACTACTTCCGCCTGCCGACCGGCCGGGCCGCCGTGCCCGAGGTGTTCCCCGACGGTTACTACCCGTTGAACAACATCAAGGACCGCGATTATCAACTGCTGTTCGGCGGCAAGGGCCAGGCAGCCGAATGGAACTGGGACCTGAGCACCACCTACGGGCGCAACAATGTGCACCACTCCAGCGACCTCAACATCAACCCGTCCCTGGGCACCGCATCACCGACCAAATTCGACAACCTGGCGACCTTCCGCTTCGAGCAGTGGGTCAACAACCTGGATTTCACCCGCCGCTACGACAGCCTGTTCAACCTGACTTCGCCGGTGCAGGTGTCGGCCGGACTGGAACATCGCTGGGAGCACTTCAGCACCTTCGCCGGCGACCCCGAGGCCTATATCACCGGTTCGTACCCGGCGGCATCGGGTGCCCAGGCGGCGGTGACGATTCGTCCGGAAGACGAAGTCAGCCTGATCCGCAACAACTACGCCGGCTACCTGGACCTGGGCTTCGACCTGACCGAACGCTGGTTTCTCGACGTCGCCGGGCGGGTCGAACATTACGATGACGACTCAGGCAACACCTTCGGCCTGAAAGTGAACTCGCGCTACGAACTCACCGACAGCCTGGCCGTACGCGGCACTGTCGGCACCGGTTTCCGTGCGCCGTCCCTGACCCAGATCGGCTACACCGTGGCCGACAACCGCGTGTCCACCGACGTGAACGGCAACGTAGTACCCGCCGTCACCCGCCTGACCCCGTCGGGCAGCAACCTGGCCAAGGCGTTGGGCGGTGATGACCTCAAGCCGGAAAAATCGCGCAACCTCGGGCTGGGCCTCACCTGGCAACCGGCACCGCGCACCAGCATCACTGCCGATGCCTACCTGATCGACATCGACGACCGCATCGCCCTGACCAGCAATATCTACGACCAGGGCAACGGCGTGATCAACGGCATCCTCACCGGCCAAGGCGTGCCCTCAGGCACCTGGGTCAACTATTACACCAACGCCTTCGATACCCGCACCCGTGGCCTGGACGTGGTCGCCGACCACACCACACCGCTGGATACCTGGGGCGAAGTGCGCTGGAGCCTGGGTTTCAACTGGAACAAGACCACCATCGAAGGCACCCGCGACACACCGAATGCGCTGGCCAATTCCGGCGTGACCCTGGTGGGCCGCGACCGCGAAGGCGACCTGACCGAAGCGTCGCCCAAGACCAAATGGATCCTGGGCGCCAACTGGAAGGTCGAGGACCTCGCAGTCAACCTGCAAACCAGCCGCTACGGCGCGGTCAAGACGCTGGCGGTCAACCCCACGGGCGACCGCAGCTTCGGCGCCAAATGGATCACCGACCTGGACGTCAGCTACACCTTCGTCGACCAGATCACCGTGAGCATCGGCGGCACCAACATCTTCGACGTGCGCCCCGACCGGCACGCCGTCTACAGCAACCTGGGCCTGGCGCCCTACGGCAACCCGCCGTTCTACCCCGGCGGCGGCTACTGGTACACCAAGCTGGCCTACGACTTCTAAGCCAATCGCCATACGAGGGCATCCCATTGAACACCTCCAACTTGATGAGCCGTCTATTGGCCCCTTGCGCCCTGGCATTGAGCCTGGCCGCCTGCTCGCCTTCGGGCAGTGACAGCCAGGTCGGCAAGACCCTGAATATCGCCTTCTTTGGCGACAACACCACGCTGGTCAGCGTCGACCCATTCCAGGTCTATTGGCTGGAACACCGGGTGTTGCTGCGCAATGTCGCCGAGTCGCTGACCGACCAGGACCCGCAAACCGGCAAGATCATTCCCTGGCTGGCCAACAGCTGGGAAGTCAGTGACGACGCGCTCACCTATACCTTCCACCTGCGCGATAACGTCACCTTCAGCAATGGCGAGCGCTTCAATGCCGTGGCGGTCAAAACCGCCTTCGACAGCAACAAGGCGCTGGCCGCCGAGTTGCCGGCCACCTTCGGCGCCACCTACCTGGCGGGCTTCGATCACGCCGAAGTGGTGGATGACCTGACCGTCAAACTGGTGCTGGCCAAACCCAACGCCGGGTTCCTGCAAGCCACGTCGACCACCAACCTGTCGATCCTGGCGCCCGCCTCTTATGCGCTCAGCGCCAAGGAACGCTCGCTGGGCAAGATCATCGGCACCGGGCCGTTCGTGCTGGCCAGCTACACCCCGGAAGTCGGCGCGCACCTGACCAAACGCAAAGGTTACGCCTGGGCCTCGGCGAATATGAAAAACCAGGGCGAAGCGCACCTGGATGCGGTGGACGTCACCTACAT
The DNA here is from genome assembly GCF_002742485.1 of Pseudomonas sp. 2822-17. Taxonomy (NCBI): domain Bacteria; kingdom Pseudomonadati; phylum Pseudomonadota; class Gammaproteobacteria; order Pseudomonadales; family Pseudomonadaceae; genus Pseudomonas; species Pseudomonas sp. 2822-17. The sequence goes on along the minus strand of NZ_LJRZ01000365.1, from coordinate 29,903 downwards.
CCCCGAGGAAAGCGTGCGCAACGGCCTGTTCCTGCAAGGCAAGGCCGACATCCTGTGGCCGCGCAACCCGTTCTCCGAGGTCGACCTGAAGCTGTTCCAGTCCAAGGGCGCGACCATCCAAAGCCGCTCGCTGCCGGGACCGGCGTTGAACCTGTATCCCAACACCCGTGACGGCCGTGCCCTGGGCGACAAGCAGGTACGCCTGGCCCTGCAAAAAGCCATCGACCGCAAGAGCTACGCCAGCACCGTGTACAACGCTGAATTCCCGGTGGTGGACGGCATCTATGACGTGACCACGCCTTACTTCAAGAGCCAGGGGGCCAAGCTGGTGTATGACCCGGCGGGCGCGGAGCGCCTGTTGGATCAGGCAGGCTGGGCCAAGGGCGCCGACGGTTACCGCAGCAAAAACGGCAAGCGCCTGAGCCTGAGCTACAACATCAGCCCGGCTGAAACCGCAGGCGACGTGCTGATCCAGGATCAACTGCGCAAGGTCGGCATCGAGTTGAAGCTCAGCGTGGTCACCCGCGCCGAGTGGGTCGCCAACAACTCCGCCGGTAACTATGACCTGACCATCAACTACATGACCCGCGCCGACCCGATCATCCTGCAGACCATCCTCGATCCGCGCACCGCCAACAGCTCAACCCTGGCCACCAACCTCTACGAACCGGCGGTACTGGACACCGCCAAGGGCCTGTTCGACGCCGGCATCACCGCCACCCAAAGCCAGCAACGTGCAGCCGCCTACGGCGCCCTGCAAGACCTGTTGGTGGATGAAGGCTCGGCGTTCCCGGTCTACGAGCGCGTGTGGCAGGCGGCGACCTCGTCCAAAGTGAAAAACTTCCGCTGGACCGCCGAGGGCTTTGCGCTGTTGGGTGATATCGAGGTCGATGCACCATGAGCCGCTACCTGATCGGCCGGGTCGGCCAGGCGCTGCTGGTGCTTTGGGGTGCCTACAGCATCACTTACTTCATCCTCTATTTGCTGCCGGGCGATACCTTGTCGATCATGCTCAGTGCGTCCGGCATGGAGGCCGACGCGCTGTCGGTGGAAGACCTGGCCAAGGCGCGGGCCTATTACGGGCTGGATAAAGGCCTGTTTGAGCAATATATCGACCTGCTGCTGGGCGCGTTGCACGGTGACTTCGGCCAGTCATTGTCGCTCAACCGCCCGGTGGCCGAGTTGCTCGCCGAGCGCCTGCCACAGACGCTGTCCCTGGCGGGGCTGGCGATTGTGCTGTCGCTGCTGGGCGGCATTGGCCTGGCGTACCTCACCGCGTATATCCGCTGGCAACCGTTGAAAAAGGCGCTGGCGCGCTTGCCGTCCCTGGGCTTTTCGGTGCCGGTGTTCTGGATGGGCTTGCTGCTGATCCAGGTGTTTGCGTTTGGCCTGGGTTGGTTTCCCGCCACCGGCAGCCGGGGCTTCGAAAGCCTGGTACTGCCGGCGATCACCCTGGCGATCCCCAGTGCGGCGGTATACGCCCAGGTGCTGCAACGCAGTTTTCAGGGCGTGTGGAAAGAAGCCTATATCGTCACCGCCTACGCCAAAGGCCTGAGCCGAGGCCAGGTGCAGGCCCGCCATGGGTTCAGGAATGCTGCGCTGCCCATCCTTACGCTGATCGGTTTGCAGGTGGGCAATACCGTGTCCGGCGCCGTGCTGGTGGAAACCATCTTCGCCCGCTCCGGCATCGGCCGCCTGGCCCAGGAAGCCGTGCTGCGCCAGGACATTCCAGTGGTGCTGGCCATCGTTGCCGTGTCGGCGGCGGCCTTTGTCCTGGTGAACCTGCTGGTGGACCTGCTTTACCCGTGGCTCGACCCGCGCATCTCCCACACGCCCAAGGTGTCCTAGACCATGACGACGCTTACCCACAAACGCGTGCGCAGTGAAACCCTCTGGCGCCGCCGCAGCCCCTGGCAACGCGCCGCGGCGACCCTGCTGCCCTTGTTGCGCCGGCCGGGGTTCAGCCTGGCGGTGCTGGTGGTGCTGTTCTCGCTGGTCGCCGCCGTGGCACCGCACCTGCTGAGCAGCTTCGACCCTTACGCCACCGCCCCCGCAGCCAAGCTCACCGCGCCTAACCTGAACCACTGGTTCGGCACCGATGAACTGGGCCGCGACCTGTTTACCCGCGTGGTCTACGGCGCGAGCCTGTCGGTGCTGGCAGCCTCGATGGCGGTGGGGATCGCACTGGTGGGCGGACTCGGGCTGGGCATCTTGTCCGGGTTTGCCGGTGGCCGTCTCGATGCGGTGATCATGCGCGTGGTCGATGTGCTGCTCGCCCTGCCCGGCCTGCTGCTGGCCCTGGCGATCGTCACGGCCATCGGTTTTGGCACCGTGCCGGTGGCCATCGCGGTGGGCATCGGCATTATTCCGGGCTTTGCCCGCACCACCCGCGCCGAAGTACTGCGGGTGAAAACCCTGCCCTATGTAGAAGCCGCACGCCTGGGCGGTGCCAGTTGGGGCCGCACCTTGCTGCGACACATCCTGCCGAATGCCTGGGGCCCGGTGGCGGTACTGGCTACCCTGGATTTCGGCGCGGCAATCCTCGCCACCGCAGGCTTGAGTTTCCTCGGTTTCGGCGCCGCGCCACCGGCGGCGGAATGGGGCACCCTGATCGCCAACGGCCGGCACTTCCTGATCACCGCACCGTGGGTGTCCTTGCTGCCCGGGCTGTTCCTGGTGGCGGTGGTGTTCAGCCTCAACCATATCGCCCGCACCTTTGAGGAGATCCAGCGATGAGCGCGCTTTTGATCGATGTACGCCAACTCAGTGTCGATTACCGCGCCAGCGGCCAGGTCAATCCGGCGGTGCGTTCGCTGTCGTTTTCCCTGGCGCAGGGCGAAACCGTGGCGATTGTCGGCGAGTCCGGCTCGGGCAAATCCACCCTGGCCAACGCCATTCTGGGCCTGCTGCCGGACAACGCGCAGATCAGCGCCGGGCAACTGTGGGTCGACGGCCATAACCTGACCCACGCCAGCGAACGCCAGAAACGCAGCCTGCGCGGCCGCACCATCGGCCTGGTGCCACAGGACCCGATGGTCAGCCTCAACCCCACCCTGCGCGTCGGCCAGCAGATTGCCGAGGCGTTGATCCTGGCCAAGGGCAAGCGCTACCCCGGCGTCGATGCGGATATTGTCGAGTTGCTGCAACAGGTGGGGATCGACAAACCGGTACTGCGTGCGCGTCAGTATCCCCATGAACTCTCCGGCGGCATGCGCCAGCGCGTGCTGATCGCCATCGCCCTGGCCGGTAACCCGCGCCTGATCATCGCCGACGAACCCACCAGCGCCCTCGACGTGACCGTGCAGCGCAAGATCCTCGATCACCTGCAACGACTGGTCAGCGAGCGCGGCATTTCGCTGCTGATCATCACCCACGACCTCGGCGTAGCCACTGACCGCGCCGACCGCATCCTGGTGATGCAGCACGGCGAGGTGGTGGAACAAGGCCCGCCAAAGCAGATCCTGGCCCAGCCCAGCCACGACTACACCCACGCCCTGATCGCCGCCGCGCCCGCCTTCGCCAGGCGCCGCGAACCGTTGATCAATCTCGACTTGGGGCGCCAGCCGATCCTGAGCCTGCACAACGTCGGCAAGACGTTCGCCCTGCCCAAGGTCAAGGGCGAGGCGTCGACCTTCCTGGCCCTGGAGGGTCTCAACCTGGAGGTCTACCCCGGCCAGACCCTGGCTATCGTCGGCGAGTCCGGCTCGGGCAAGAGCACCGCGCTGCGCATCGCCCTCGGCCTGGAGAAGCCAAGCCAGGGCCGGGTGAGGTTCGAACAGCAAGACGTCACTGACCTCAGTTGGCGCGACTTCCGCCCATTGCGCCAGCGCCTGCAATTGGTGCAGCAAAACCCCTTCGCCGCCCTCGACCCGCGCTTTACGGTGTTCGACAGCATTGTCGAACCACTGGTGTCGTTCGGTTTGCTCAAGGGCGCGGCGCTGGAGCAGGCCGCGCGGGCGTTGATCAGCCGCGTGCACTTGCCGGTGAATTTCCTCGACCGCTTGCCCCGCGAGCTGTCCGGCGGCCAGTGCCAACGTGTGGCCATCGCCCGCGCCCTGGCGTTGAAACCCGACCTGCTGCTGCTGGACGAACCGGTCAGCGCACTGGATGTGTCGGTGCAGGCACACATTCTCGACCTGCTGCAGGAACTGCAACGGGACATGGGCATTGCCTATGTGCTGGTGTCCCATGACCTGTCGGTGGTCGCCAACTTCGCCCATGAGGTGCTGGTGCTGCGTAATGGCCGCGTGGTGGAACAGGGTTCGGTGGAGCAGATCTTCAACCGCCCGGCCACCGCGTACACCCGCGAACTGATTGCGGCCATCCCTGGCCAGCTGCTCAGCGCAACGGCGGCGTAATCAGCGGCTCACTGCTTGGCGTGCTTGACCTGCACCTCGGGCATCGCCGAAGAGTGATGATTCAGAATCTTCCACTGGCCGCCCACCTGCTCATAAACGAAGGTGTACCGCGCCTGCACCTGGCTGACCTTACCCTTCGCGTCAGTCAGGGTGAAGGTGTAGACCCCGCTGTCCATGGCCACGTTAGTGCCCAGTTGGCGGATTTCACGGTAGTTGATCTGGCCGACCGGCTTGAGCGCCAGGAAGTGATCGAAGTAGTCCTTGATCTGGTCCGGCGTGGTGCGCACCTGGTTGGACACGGTCGGCTGCAACACCGCGCCCGGCGCATAGAGGTCGACCACCGACGTGACGTTGCCGGTCTGCAGGGCGCTGTTCCAGCGGTCGAACAAACCGGCAATCTCCCGGTCCTTCACATTGGCGGGCGCCTGGGCCACCTCGCGGTAGACATACGGTGACGTTTCAGCGGCCTGAACAAACGGAACGCTCAAGGCAAACATCAGGGCGATTGCTGCGGGCTTGAATTGCATGGGGAGACTCCAGTGGTGTTCGTTGAGCCCACTTTGCCAAACCGAGCATGGCGCGCCATCGGCCAATCGGAGTCATTTACCTATGCCATTTGGCAGATAGCCGCCAAGGCGTTTAACCATGTTTAATAGACGCCCCGCCCTCCCTGCATCGCTGGAGCATCACCCATGCATAACCTGCCCCATGACCCCGGCAGCGCCTTGGCCATGCGCGCGCATTTGCGCCAATCGCAAAGCCGCACGGCGCGGCTGCGGCTGTTGGTGGATACCGGACAGGAGCTGAGCCAACTGGCCCCCGACGCCATGCGCGAACGCGTGCTCGTGCGCGCCTGCGCGTTTCTTGCGATGGACCACGGCCTGCTGCAGGAATGGGACGCCGAAGGGGCCGTCCATACCACGGCAAGCCATGGCAGCCCGGCGCGCCTGAACGGCCTGGCGGCCCTCGCCGACCGCGACCTGCGCGCACCACGCTGGCAGGAACAGCCGCACAGCGTGCTGCAAGTGCCATTGTGTGGCAGTGACGGCCAGGCTTTTGGCCTGCTGGTGCTGGGCAACAGCGTCAGCCTGCGGGCGCCGGAGCACGAAGACAGCGAATCCCTGCAACTGCTCGCCACCCTGCTGGCTGCGCACCTGGAAAACGATCGGCTGTTGACCACCCTCAAAACCCGCGACAAGACCCTGTCGGACCTGGTCAACCGCCTGTTCCGCGCCCAGGAGGACGAGCGCAAACGCGTGGCCTACGACCTGCACGATGGACTGGCACAGACGCTCGCGGGTTTGCACCAGCGACTGCAAGGCTTTGCCGGCCGCTGCCCCGCACTGCCTGACGCACTCGCCGCCGATTTGCAGGCGATCCTCACCCTGGCGCAGCACTGCGTCGGTGAAGGCCGGCAATTGATCGCCGGCCTGCGCCCAACGGTGCTGGATGATTTCGGCCTGTTCAAAGCCCTCGACAAGGAAGCCGACCGCCTGCGCGACGCGGGCATCAGCGTGGTGTGGCAGGCGCAGTGTGAAACGCGCCTGGCCAGCCAGGTGGAGATCGCGCTGTTCCGGATCGGCCAGGAAGCCATCAACAATGTCCTCAAGCATGCCCACGCCAGCCGGGTGCACTTGACCCTGGCGTTGCACGACAGCCAGGCATCCCTGCGCGTGGACGACAATGGCAAAGGCTTCACTTGCGCGCCATTGCGCGATGACGCCCAGCACCTGGGCCTCGCGACCATGCAGGAGCGCGCCAGCCTGCTGGGCGGTAGTTTCACCTGCGTCAGCGCAGCCCACAGCGGTACCCAACTGCACGCCCGCGTGCCGGCCCATTTGCCTGGAACCCCTCAATGACCCACGTCCTGCGTCTCGTGCTGGCAGACGATCATGAAGTCACGCGCACCGGTTTTGTCTCGCTGCTGGCCGGCCTTGCGCAGTTCGAGGTAGTCGGTCAAGCCAGCGATGGGCTGCAGGCGGTTGAGCTGTGCGAACAGCTGCTGCCGGACATCGTCATCCTCGACATCCGCATGCCCGGGCTCAACGGCTTGGGCGCCGCGCGTTTGCTGCAAGAGCGCCTGCCGGCGGTGAAGGTGGTGATGTTCACCATGGACGACAGCCCCGAATACCTGGAAGCGGCGATGAATGCCGGCGCCGTCGGCTACTTGCTCAAGGACGCCAGCCGGGCCGAGGTGATCGACGCCCTGCAACACGTGGGCGCCGGCGGCGAAGCGCTCAACACGGCGGTCAGCGCGCGGCTGTTGCGCCGCATGACCGAACGCCAGGCCAGCGGCGCAGCCCCCAGCGAAAACCTCACCCCCCGCGAGCGCCAGGTACTGGGCCTGGTGGCCAACGGCATGAGCAACCGCGCCATCGGCGAACAGTTGGGGATCACCACCGGCACCGCCAAGGCCCATGTGGAGCGCGTGATCGGCAAGCTCGGCGCGGCTGATCGGACCCAGGCTGCCGTGCGCGGCATCGCCCTGGGCCTGGTGACGTCACCATGAAGCGGCGTTGGGCTGACCTGCCGCTGCGGGGCAAGGCGCTGGTGGTGATCTCGCTGCCGCTGGTGGTGCTGTTGCTGTCCCTGGTGCTGATCTACACCACCGAACGCCAGACCGCCCGCGCCGAAGAAGACGTGCGCCGGGTGCTGCGCGTGCAAGGCGATATCCAGGCCGTGCACACCCTGCTCGCAGAAGCCGCCGCCAGTGTGCGCGGCTACCTGCTCACGCACCGTGAAGACTTCCTGCCCAGCTACCTCAACGCCGGGCCACAGATCGAATCCGCCCTGCGCCGGCTCGACCGCAACGTGCGTGATCCACGGGTGCGTGAGCAACTGAGCGCCATCAAGCCGCTGATCGAAGGCAAGGTCGACGGCCTGGAAGAGATGCTCAAGGACCGCGACGCCACACCGCAATCGATCAGTACCATCCTGATCAGCAACAAGCACATCCTCGATGCCTTGCGCCAACACATCAGCACCATGCTCACCCTGGAGGAATCGTTGCTGGCCGAGCGCAGCGCTGCGGCGGCCGAAACCCGTCAACGGTTGCTGCTGTCCACCTGGCTGGCGGCGATCTGCGGGCTGTTTGGGGCGATTGTTGCGGTGCTGTTCCTGTCCAAGGGCATTGTGGCGCGGGTGCAGAATGTACAGCGCAATGCCCAGCGCCTGGCGTTGGGCTCGCCCCTGCTGCCGCAACCGCCGGAACACGATGAAATCGGCCAGTTGGGCACCAGCCTGGTGGAAGCCGGGTTGCTGCTGGCCGAACGCGAGCGCGCCTTGCGTGACAACGAAGAACGCCTGCGGCTGATCATCGACGGGGTCAAGGACTACGGGATCTTCGCCCTCGACACGGCGGGCCATGTCACCAGTTGGAACAACGGCGCCGAGCGGATCAAGGGCTATACCGAGCAGGAAATCATCGGGCAGCATTTCTCGGTGTTCTACTTGCCCGAGGAATGCCCGCAGCACCCGGACATGGCGCTGCGCGAAGCCACCCTTAATGGCGATTACACCGAGGAAGGCTGGCGCTGCCGCCAGGACGGCACGCGGTTCTGGGCCAGCGTGGTGATCACCGCCCAGTACGACGGCACCGGCGCCTTGCGCGGCTTTTCGAAGATCACCCGCGACATCACTGACCGCCGCGCTGCGGAAATCGCCCTGCGCAAGGCCCGTGAGGAAGCCGAGCGCGCCAGCCGCGCCAAAAGCGAGTTTCTGTCGCGCATGAGCCACGAACTGCGCACCCCACTCAACTCGATCCTGGGCTTCGCGCAGTTGCTGGACATGGACGCGCCCAAGGCGCAAAAGGCCGACGTCGGGCATATCCTGCGCGCCGGCCAGCATCTGCTGACGCTGATCAACGAAGTGCTGGACATCGCCAAGATCGAGTCAGGAAGCCTGGCGTTGAATATCGCGCCGATCCCGCTGGCGGAGGTCTTGCAAGAGGCACTGTCGCTGGTCTCGCCGATGGCTGCCGACGCCGGCATTCGATTGCAGCCATTACCGGACTTGGCGGCGGACGTGGGCATCGTGGCCGACCGCCAACGCCTCACACAGGTGCTGCTGAACCTGCTGTCCAATGCAATCAAATACAACCCGCGCGATGGCGAGGTCAGCATCGAAGTCGTCGTTGATGGCCCGCGTATCGGCGTGTCGGTGTGTGATACCGGCCACGGCATTGCAGCGGACCATATGGGGCAACTGTTCAAACCGTTCGAGCGCCTGGGCGCCGACCCGAATGTGGAAGGCAGCGGCCTGGGCCTGGCCCTGAGTAAAAGCCTGCTGGAAAACATGGACGGCCACCTCAACGTGCAGAGCCAGGCCGGCATTGGCTCACGCTTCACCTTGGAACTGCCGTTCACGCGCGTGGCGCCATTGCAGCGCATCGCCACGCCCGTCATCGACACGCAGGCGCCGCGCCCTGCCCCCACGGCCTGCGCGCACCTGGGCAAGGTCTTGTGCATCGAAGACAACCTCTCCAGCCTGGCGCTGATCGAAACCCTGCTGCAACGCCGACCGGGGATAAAACTGCTGTCGAGCATGCAAGGCCAACTGGGCCTGGACCTGGCCGCGCAGCACGCGCCGCAGTTGATTCTGCTGGATGTGTGCCTGCCGGACCTCGACGGCGTGAAGGTGCTGCAACGCTTGCGTCAATCGCCGATCACCCGTGACACCCCGGTGCTGATGATCACCGCCGACGCCAGCGACCTTACCCGCCAGGCCTTGCAGGCGGCAGGCGCAACCGCCGTGTTGAACAAGCCGATCAACGTGCCCGCGTTTCTCGCCCACCTCGACCAGTCTTTTATGGAGCCCATGTGAACCTCGACCTGCGCATTCTGATCATCGACGACCAACGCCCGAACCTGGACCTGGTAGAGCAACTGCTCGCCCGCGAAGGGCTGACCAACGTGCTGAGCAGCACCCAGCCGCTGCGCACGCTGGAGCTGTTCAACAGCTTCGAACCGGACCTGGTGATTCTTGACCTGCACATGCCGCAATTCGACGGCTTCGCGGTGCTCGAACAACTCAACCGGCGCATCCCCCAGGGTGAATACCTGCCGATCCTGGTCCTTACCGCCGACGCCACCCGCGATACGCGCCTGCGCGCCCTGGCCCTGGGCGCCCGGGACTTCATCAGCAAACCGCTGGACGCGCTGGAAACCATGCTGCGGGTGTGGAACCTGCTGGAAACCCGAGTGCTCTACAAGACCCTGCGCACCCTGGTGCCCGCCGAGCACATCGAGTTGTTGCAAAGGCGCCAGGCAACGGGCACTCTGCCCGCCGCCGGGGACAACCCGGCTTGACTTCCCCTCGGTTCATGCACTTCAAGGACGATCCGCACATGGCGGCTTCAAACAAATGGCTGATGTCGTCAGTCGCGTATTACCTGGATTTTTTCACCGTCCCCCTGTTTGTCGGCCTGGCGCTCTGCCTGGCGCCGCTTGAGCCGCTGCAACTGCTCGCGGGCCTGCTGGCCTGGACACTGGTGGAGTATTCGGCGCATCGCTTTCTGTTCCATTCGCTGTATCGCCACGAGCACTGGACCCACCATGTGGATGTGCTGGCCTATATCGGTGTATCGAGCTGGAAAACCAGTTCCACCTTTGCGGCGTTACTGCTGCTGGCCTGGTACACCGGCCTGACCTCGGCGTTTGTCGGAGCGGTCACGGGCTACTTCTATTACATCTCGGTGCACTACGTGATGCACCGGCCAGCGCATTGGGCCTATGGGTTTATTCCAGGGTTGGTGGCCAATCACGATCTGCATCATCGCAAAGGCATCGAGAAGAACTTCGGCGTGTCTTCGCCGCTGTGGGACCATGTGTTTCGCACGTATATTCGCGCAGACCGTGCCTGAACCGCCGCTGAGCTATTGTTTTTATCACGAATCAATCTAGCGCTGCGTACACCTGCGTTCTCAACCTTATCTACGCTCTAGCCCGTGCCAGGAGGCGCATTGAAGAGTCCATGACGGACCCACTGTCTCCTGGCGCCTGATGCCTAGGAGATAACGATGAGAATGGAAACCCATCGCCCCCGGCCTGGGTTCGGCTGTGCGCTATTTGGCGCGTTGCTGAGCCCCCTGGTCGTCGCGGCCCCCACGCTGTCTACGCAAATACCCTTCGATGTCACGGCGACGCCGCCGTTTTCCCTCACCAGCCTGCAAGCCAACTTCGACGAGATGTCATGGCAGACGTTTATTGCGCTGAACTGGCCGGTGCTGGCCGATGGCAAGCCCAATACCGGTGTGCAGATCGGCCAGCAGGACGCGGCCACGGTGTGGGAGAGCTACAAAGAGAGCTATCAGATTTTCCTGCCCCAAGGGCAGAAACCGGCGGCCTGGCAGGCGCCCGCCAACGTGCCGGCAGCCTGTGAGGGCAAAGGCTCGGGACGCTTGTTGCAGCAAATGGGCAAGGTGCCGGATGTGCTGGACGAGTTTATCCAACCGTTTCAAAGTGGCCCGCTGGTGGACCAGAGCGGCGTGTACACACGCAATGAAATCGTGGTCAACCAATCGATGTTCGACGGCATCGTCAACAATGGCCTGTACAGCATCCAGGGCCAGCAGGCGTTTTTTGCCGCCAGCCCGACCAATGCGGTGGCGTTCAGTTGTGGCGACCCGGCCACCAGTGACGTAGGTTCGCTGATGGTCAAGGCGTCGTGGAAGGTGCTGGACGGCAACGACCAGCCTGGCAGTTTCCATACCGTCGATGCCCTGGTGTATACGCCGGGCAACAGCGACCCGAGCAAGGGGCCGGTGGTGGCCGAGTCCTGCGTTGCCGAGCCGGTGGGGCTGGTGGGATTGCATATCGTGCACAAGACCACCAGCGCGCCGCAGTGGGTGTGGTCGACCTTCGAGCACGTCGACAATGTCCCGGAGAAAACCACGCCGCCCGCCGAGCGCAAAGGCCCGTATTTGTTCTACAACGCCAGCAGCCATGCCGAGGTCAACCAGCCGCCGCCCCGGCCGTGGAACCCGGCGGTAAAGGCCACGCCATCACAGATCGTGCGTGAAATCCCTTTGACCGACGAAACCAAGGCCCTCAACACCACCTACCAGAACCTGCTGCGCACGGTTAATCCCAATAGCGTATGGGCCAATTACCAGTTGATCAGCACCCAGTGGCCGACCCTCAGCGGCCAGCCCCCGTGCCAGATCTCGGCCACCAAGCCGTTGGGCAACCCGGCGCCGTCATTCCTCGCCAATGCCACGCTGGAGACCTATATCCAGGGCACCGTGCCCCAGGCGTCGTCGAGCTGCATTGCGTGTCACGGCAATGCGGCCACCCACGTGACGCAATCACCGCGCACCAGTTTCGCCGACTTCACCTACCTGCTCGAACGCGCCCAATCCACCGGTGTGACAAGGAGTCAGCCATGAGTACCGACCTGGACAATTTCACCGGCCTGAGCGTGGTGCTCACCGGCATCAATCAGGAACTGTTGGCGCCATCGGTCGACCCCATCGGCCTGCCAAGCACCTTTCTCGATTTCATCGGCCCACGCCTGGGGCAAACCGTGCTCAGCGCCCTGCTCGCCCAATACGCCGAGCTGGTAAGTGAGCAACAGACGCCGCAGCAAATCGGCACGGCCATCCTGATGCAGAACGGCCAACCCGCCGCGACACAAACCGCCCAGGCAGCGCGGGCAATCATGAAGTTGTGGATGCTCGGCGTGTGGTATCAGCCGTATACCCAAGGCGCGTTCCCGGTGAACGAGCAAACCGTGGTCAGTGATGAGGCCTACACCCAGAGCTGGGCGTGGAGCATCGCGCAGGCTCACCCGATGGGCTACAGCGAGTTTTTCTTCGGCTACTGGAACAGCCCGCCACCGAGCCTGGAAGACTTCACCGGGGTCACCGCCAGCCCACAGCCAGGAGCATCGTCATGAGCAGCGAACAAGCAGATGTCGTGATCGTCGGTGCGGGCCTCGCGGGCAGCATCATTGCATACCAACTCGGCCTGGCGGGGGTGAAGGTGCTGGTGCTGGAGTCCGGCCCGGAAGTCCCGGCCAACCGTAACCAGTACCTGCAGCGGTTCTACACCGCCACGCTGAAGACCCCCGAATCGCCCTACCCGCCGGTCAGCACGCTGAGCCCGGCACGCAACCCGGCCGAACAGAACGCGCCACGGGCGACGATTGCCGACCTGATCCTGGGCTGGGACAACCCCGAGGTCAGTTACCTGGTGCAGAAAGGCCCGCTGCCATTTACCAGCACGTATGAACGGGTCGGCGGCGGCACCACCTGGCATTGGGTCGCCACGTGCCTGCGCATGTTGCCCAATGATTTCCGGATGAAGTCGCTGTACGGCGTGGGCGTGGACTGGCCCATCGGCTATAACGACCTGCAAAGCGCCTATTGCCGCGCCGAAGCGGAAATCGGCGTGGCGGCCAACGTCGCCGACCAGGCTTACCTGGGCATCACCTTCCCGACGAACTATGAATACCCGATGACCAGCATTCCGTTGTCACTGGTCGATGGCAGCTTCGTCAGCGCGGTGCAGGGCCAGTCATTCCAGGGCTTGCCGCTGGTGGTCAGCCCGACGCCGGCCGGGCGCAACTCACAGCCGTATGCCGGGCGCCGGGTGTGCGCGGGCAATACCAACTGCACGCCGATCTGCCCGATCCAGGCCAAGTACGACGCCACGGTGACCCTGAACAATGCACTCAACACCGGCAATGTACGGGTGCTGTACAAAACCGTGGCGAGCAAGGTCACGGTGGCAGCGGACAAGACGGTCAGTGGCATCGAGTTTATCCAGTACCAGTTGGGTGATGGACCGGCCACTGGCACGGGCGTCGCGGTCGGCCAGCGTTATGTGATCGCCGCCCATGCCATCGAGACGCCCAAACTGCTGCTCAACTCCACCAACAGCGCCTGGCCCAAGGGCGTGGCCAACAGCAGCGGCCAGGTCGGTCGCAGCCTGGCGGACCACCCGATCTACCTGGCGTGGGGCTTGATGCCCGAAGGCAAGACGGTGTTCCCGTACCGTGGCCCGGTGGCCACCTCCGGCATCGAAAGCCTGCGCGACGGTGCCTTTCGCAGCCAGCGTGCAGCGTGGCGGATCGAGATCGGCAACGAGGGTTTCAACTGGCCGATCGGCGACCCCTACACCACCGTCGCCGACCTGATCGACGGCACCAACGTCAGCCGCACCAACCCGTTGCCAAACGCCACGGGCGCGCCCCAGGTGCTGTTCGGCACGGCGCTGGTGCAGCAGTTGAACAACTTGCTCACCCGGCAATTTCGCGTGGGCTTTTTGGTGGAACAAGTCGAGGACGATCCGAACAACGCCAACTGCTACATCGTGCCGTCCAGCCAGTACCAGGACCGCCTGGGCATCCCGCGCCCGGAAATCCACTACGACCTGTCGGACTACACCAAGGAAGGCTTCAAGCAGGCGCGGATTCTCGCCAGCCATGTCATCACCGAACTGCTCGGCGCCACCGAACTGACGGCCGACATCAAGCCGGGGCTGTTTGACTACCAGGGCGAGTCGTACTCTTTCCAGGGCGCCGGCCACTTGATGGGCACCTACCGCATGGGCGCGGACCCGGCCACCTCGGTGGTCGACAAGTACCAGCGCAGTTGGGACCACAACAACCTGTTCCTGGTGGGCGACGGCGTGTTCCCCACCACCGGCACCTCCAACCCGAGCCTGACCATCGCCGCGCTGTCGATCCAGGCCGGCGACACGCTGTGCAACGACCTCAAGGCCGTCACCGTGCAGGTGCAAGCGAACCAACCATGGCAAGGCACTGGCGTGCAGATCAACGGCCCAAGCCCGCGCCTGGTGCGCTATGTCAGCGGCCAATGGCTGGCCAGCCCGGTCGGCGGCATGGTCGATGGCAATGGCAGTCCGGGGTTGATCGCCAAGGCGGGCTACACCCTGTCCGGTGCCAATGAAGGGGCGCTGATTGGGCGTGTGGGCAACAGTGGCGCGCCATTTCTGGTGGGGGATCTGGCCGAGATTCCGCCGGGGCAGACCGGGGAATTGCAGCTGTGCATCAACGATGACCTGGAGGGGCGGTATGGGATTGGGCTGGGGGATAACCAGGGGGGGCTGACGGTGCTGGTCGGGTTCGGTACCGCGTAAAAAACCAGGGCTGCGAGCGTGCTCAGCTCGCAGCCCTGGTGCCCTCAGGCACTCGGCATGCAGGTCCTTGACGCTTCATATTCTGTAGCTATGGTCACGTTCATCCCCGTCCAGCTGTTTCTTTTCTTGCTTGGTCAGCGGCTCTTGCAGGTCTACATAGCGCTCGCGCACACGCTGCGCCATCTCAAGCACATAGGGTTCATCCTCGATAGCGACCACGAACAGCCGAAGGGGCAGCGCGCCGGTCTCGCCACTGCCCAGGATCCGCAGCGCGTCATCAATGGTGTCGAACGGCTCACCGATCTGCGAATTGGCGTCACACAGGCCAAAACTGATAAAGCTCGCCCAATCCCAACCCGTCTCGCGCACGTCGACGGGCAGGTAGGTGCCATCCGGTTTTTTGCCCGCCGTGAGCAACAGCTGCTCCAACGCTTGAGCAGAGCTGACCGTTGGAACCGCAGTGGCCAATTGCAGGTTCGCAGACTCATGGTAGAACAGGTAGTAACCGCCCCGCGGCAACTTGGACAGCTTGGGTAGCTGGCCTTTTTTGCTGCCCACATCGGCGACCCAGTCCTTGGCCCGCTTGGCCTGCAAAAGCACGGCTTTGCGACAGATCAGGCCACCGATATTCAACGAGATAATGACGCCAAGGTCGGCCCCTAAACGGCTTTCTTCCGGCTTGCCCGCCAGTTGCAGCGTGCCAAGGAAAGACTGGGACATGGGGTAGCCGAATTTTGGAACCTGTTTGGACGCCCAGTTCCCAAACCAGTGTTCGACGTAGGCACTGAACCGGCCGTTCAACAGGTCCTCAATGGCCGCTGCGCTGTTGAGAAACCTGGCCATTTCCTGTTGGCACTGAAACATCGCCCAGTAGATCGCCCAGAGCACATCGATGGACAGGTGGGTGGGTGAAGTCGCCAATTGGCTCAGCAGTTGCCACTGATCGGCAGTGTGGCCACATTGCAACAGCTGACGGGCGGGGTCGCGTTGCATGTTTGCCGCAGCCAGCCTGGCGCTGGCCGCGACAATATTGGGAAAGCCGCCCGTCACCGCGACGCCGAAGTGATCCCGATTGGCGCGTTCGCGAATGCCTTCGGCGCGCTTGCGCCACTTGGCATAGGCTGCCACGTCCGGCGTTTTCTGAAAGACCAACTGCCCCAGGCAGTCGTGGGCTTGTGGCATTTTCATCTCGCGCACCAGGTCCATCACCCGAGCCAAGGTTACGGCGAAATCAGGCGCCAGCCATCCGTTGCCTTTCGCAGCTGCCAACGCCTCTGTCGCGGCCAACTCGAAGTCCTTCAACTGGCGCTGGGATCTGAGAAGCTTCGCCAATAGTTCCTTGAGTTTGAGCCGTTCCTCGTGCTGGCCAGCGACGTACCGGTTGTGCTCGTCGATGTCGCGGTCGCGTTGTGCCGTGATGGCCGGCTCATCGAAAGCCAGGATCGCTTGCTCATGCTGGAGCCGCGCGGCCTTGAGTTCAACGGACGCCTGATGCGTAGCCAGCGGACTGAGCAGCCAACCGAAGCCGCGCCCTTCACCTTTCTGCCGATCGAACTGCTGTTGACACTTGTGCACGCGCGCCTGGCTCGGAGCCAGGGCTTCGGTGCGCTCCCTTTCGGCGCTGCGTAAACTCAGGCGGTCGATAGCGGCAATGCTGGCTTGAGCCTGGCTGATTCGCTCGGACAACACCGACAGGGTCTGGCTGAGCGCAAGGGAAAAGGTGTTGCTCTGGACCCTGACATCTTTACGGGGCGACGTTTGGAGCATGGTCATGAATGACTTCCTGGTCGAACGATCTGCATGCGCAATAGTAACCATACGGATGCCGAAGTCGACATTGCTTGCACACCCGCAACAGTCCTTTGTCATCATCGCCATTGATAGCCCCCTAACGAAACCCCTATGCTAGAGGGCTGATATCGCGCTTATATCATTCGCAATGATAGTTACCTTCGCTTCATTCGATTCGTGACATACCCCCTCGCCGCGCATGATCCGCCCATCTCAAATACATTGGCGGATGCACCTCATGGAACAGTCACTCAAACATTTGCGCTTGCCCCTGGCGATTCTGGCCGTGGCAGTGATGAGCGCGTGCGGCAAGACCCCGGACCAAGCGGCCGCCATGCCTGCGGCAAAAGTCAGCGTGGCCAAGGTGCTGGAACAGCCGGTCAACGAGTGGGATGAGTTCACCGGCCGTCTGGAAGCGCCGGAAACGGTGCAGATCCGTCCTCGGGTTTCTGGCCAGATTGACCAAGTCGCTTTCACCGAAGGCGCTTTGGTCAAGAAAGGCGACCTGCTGTTCCAGATCGACCCGCGTCCGTTCCAGGCTGAAGTGCGCCGCCTTGAAGCCCAGTTGCAACAGACCCGCGCCGCTGCCACTCGCAGCGACAATGAAGCCCAACGCGGCGAGCGCCTGCGCCAGAGCAATGCAATCTCCGCCGAACTGGCCGACTCGCGCACCACTGCCGCCCAGGAAGCCCGCGCCGCTGTCGCCGGCATCCAGGCGCAGTTGGATCTGGCCAAGCTGAACCTGAGTTTTACCCGCGTGACCTCGCCGATCAGCGGCCGCGTCAGCCGTGCCGAGATCACCGCCGGCAACCTGGTGACCGCCGATGCCACCGCGCTGACCAGCGTGGTGTCCACCGACAAGGTCTACGCCTACTTCGACGCCGATGAGCGCGTGTACCTCAAGTACACCGAGCTGGCGCGCCAGGGCCGCCGTGGCGCAACCACCCCGGTGTACCTGGGCCTGTCGAATGAAACCGGCAACCCGCACCTGGGCCAGATGAACTTCGTCGACAACCAGGTCAACCCGGCCACCGGCACCATCCGTGGTCGCGCCGTGTTCGACAACAGCAAGGGCGAATACACCCCGGGCCTGTACGCACGCCTGAAGCTGGTGGGCAGCGGCACCTACTCCGCCGTGCTGATCAACGATGAAGCCGTGGGCACCGACCTGGGCAAGAAGTTCGTGCTGGTGATGGACGGCGACAAACCGGCCTATCGCGCCGTGGAACTGGGGCCGAAGATCGAAGGCTTGCGCATTGTGCGCAGCGGCCTGAATAAGGACGACACGATTATCGTCAAGGGCTTGCAGCGCGTGCGTCCAGGCTCGCCAGTCGCGCCGGAAACCATTCCGATGGCCAGCCAGGAAACCCTCGCCGCCTTGGCCCAACAACGACAAGCGCTTGAAGCCAGCAACCTGGAACAAGTGGCGCCGGATAAAGCCGCGCCCAAACTGGCCAGCGTCGCGACTCCACGCGGTTAAGGGATACGACTCAAGATGAATTTTTCCAAGTTCTTCATTTCGCGGCCGATCTTCGCAGCAGTGCTGTCGCTGTTGATCCTGATCGCCGGCGCGATTTCGCTGTTCCAACTGCCGATCAGCGAATACCCGGAAGTGGTGCCGCCGACTGTGGTGGTACGGGCCAACTTCCCCGGCGCCAACCCCAAGGTCATCGGCGAAACCGTGGCCGCGCCGCTGGAGCAGGCCATCACTGGCGTCGAGAACATGCTGTACATGTCCTCGCAATCCACCGCTGACGGCAAACTGACCCTGACCATCACCTTCGCCCTGGGCACCGACCTGGACAACGCGCAGGTGCAGGTGCAAAACCGTGTGACGCGGACTCAGCCAAAACTGCCCGAGGAAGTGACACGCATCGGTATCACCGTGGACAAGGCCTCTCCCGACCTGACCATGGTGGTGCACTTGACCTCCCCGGATCAGCGCTACGACATGCTGTACCTGTCCAACTACGCCATCCTCAACATCAAGGATGAGCTGGCCCGCTTGGGCGGCGTGGGCGACGTGCAACTGTTCGGCATGGGCGATTACTCCCTGCGCGTCTGGCTCGACCCGAACAAGACCGCCTCACGCAACCTGACCGCCACCGACGTGGTGACCGCGATCCGTGAGCAGAACCGCCAAGTGGCGGCCGGTGCCCTGGGCGCGCAGCCTGCGCCGAGCGACACCAGCTTCCAGTTGTCGGTCAATACCCAAGGCCGTCTGGTGACCGAGGAAGAGTTCGAGAACATTGTGATTCGCGCCGGCGCCAACGGTGAAATCACGCGCCTCAAGGACATCGCCCGGGTTGAACTGGGGTCCAGCCAATACGCGCTGCGCTCGCTGATCGATAACCAGCCTGCCGTGGCGATTCCGATCTTCCAGCGCCCCGGCTCCAATGCCATCGACATCTCCAACGATGTGCGCGCCAAGATGGCCGAGCTGAAAAAGAGCTTCCCGGCGGGCATGGACTACCGCATCGCCTATGACCCGACGATCTTTGTACGTGGTTCCATCGAAGCGGTCGTGCATACCCTGTTCGAAGCGCTGATCCTCGTGGTGCTGGTGGTGATCCTGTTCCTGCAGACCTGGCGCGCCTCGATCATTCCGTTGGTGGCGGTGCCGGTATCGTTGATCGGTACCTTTGCGGTGATGCACCTGTTCGGGTTCTCGCTCAACGCGCTGTCGTTGTTCGGCTTGGTCTTGGCCATCGGCATCGTGGTGGATGACGCCATCGTGGTGGTAGAGAACGTCGAACGTAATATCGAGCTGGGCCTGGAGCCGTTCCCTGCGACTGAAAAAGCCATGAGTGAAGTGACCGGCCCGATCATCGCTACAGCGTTGGTGCTGTGCGCGGTGTTCATTCCCGCCGCGTTCATCAGTGGCTTGACCGGGCAGTTCTACAAACAGTTCGCCTTGACCATTGCAATCTCGACGGTGATCTCGGCGTTCAACTCGCTGACCCTGTCCCCAGCCCTGGCCGCCGTGTTGCTGCGCGGTCACGACGCACCGAAGGATCGCTTCTCGAAGTTCCTCGACAAGCTGTTCGGCGGCTGGCTGTTCCGTCCATTCAACCGCTTTTTCGAAAAGGCCAGCCATGGCTATGTGGGTACCGTACGCCGGGTGATTCGCGGCAGTGGTATCGCGCTGTTCGTGTACGCCGGCCTGATGGTGCTGACCTTCTTCGGGTTTGCCCACACGCCGACCGGTTTCGTGCCGGCCCAGGACAAGCAATACCTGGTGGCCTTCGCCCAACTGCCCGACGCCGCGAGCCTGGACCGTACCGAAAACGTGATGAAGCGCATGTCGGAGATCGCCCTGAAGCAGCCTGGCGTGGAAGCTGCGATTGCTTTCCCTGGCCTGTCCATCAACGGCTTCACCAACAGCCCGAACAGCGGCATCGTGTTCGTGACCTTGAAGCCGTTCGATGAACGCAAAGACCCGAGCATGTCCGCCGGAGCGATTGCCGGCGCGCTGAATGGCCAGTACGCCAACATCGAAGAAGCCTACATGGCGATCTTCCCACCGCCGCCGGTACAGGGCCTGGGCACGATCGGCGGGTTCCGCCTGCAGATCGAAGACCGGGGCAACCTGGGCTATGACGAGTTGTACAAAGAAGTGCAGAACGTGATCACCAAGAGCCACGGCGTACCGGAGCTGTTTGGTCTGTTCACCAGCTACACCGTCAATGTGCCGCAAGTCGATGCCGCCATCGACCGCGAAAAGGCCAAGACCCACGGCGTGGCGATCAGCGACATCTTCGACACCCTGCAGGTCTACCTGGGTTCGTTGTATGCCAACGACTTCAACCGCTTCGGGCGCACCTATCAGGTCAACGTGCAGGCTGAACAACAGTTCCGCCAGGACTCCGACCAGATCGGCCAGCTGAAAGTGCGTAACAACAAGGGCGAGATGATCCCGCTGGCGACCTTTATCAAGGTCAGCGACACCTCGGGCCCGGACCGCGTGATGCACTACAACGGTTTTATCACCGCTGAAATCAACGGCAACGCCGCACCGGGCTACAGCTCCGGCCAGGCCCAGGCCGCGATTGAAAAACTGTTGAAGGATGAACTGCCCAACGGCATGACCTACGAGTGGACCGACCTGACCTATCAGCAGATCCTCTCGGGCAACACCGCACTGTTCGTGTTCCCGCTGTGCGTGCTGCTGGCGTTCCTGGTACTGGCTGCTCAATACGAGAGCTGGAGCCTGCCACTGGCGGTGATCCTGATCGTACCGATGACACTGCTGTCGGCCATTACCGGGGTGATCATCTCGGGCGGCGACAACAACATCTTCACCCAGATCGGCCTGATCGTACTGGTGGGCCTGGCGTGCAAGAACGCGATTCTGATCGTCGAGTTCGCCAAGGATAAACAACAGGAAGGACTCGACCCGCTCGCTGCCGTACTGGAAGCCTGCCGCCTGCGTCTGCGGCCGATCCTGATGACCTCGTTCGCCTTCATCATGGGTGTGGTGCCGCTGGTGTTGTCCAGCGGTGCCGGTGCCGAGATGCGTCATGCCATGGGCGTGGCGGTGTTCTCGGGGATGATCGGGGTGACCTTCTTCGGTCTGTTGCTGACGCCAGTGTTCTACGTACTGATCCGTCGCTATGTGGAACGCAGCGAAGCGCGCAAAGCGGCCAAGGCCTTGAAGCTGGAGACACAGCAATGAGTGTGAAAGTATTCCTGCCGAGCTTGCTGGTACTGGCGCTGAGCGCCTGTGCCGTCGGCCCGGACTATAAAACCCAGACCCCGGAGGCGGCGAACATCACCGCCGCCGCGGACGCCAAGCAGTATGACCATGCCAAGTTCGAAGGCATCTGGTGGCAGCAGTTCGAGGACCCGACGCTTAACCAGTTGGTCACGCAGTCGCTGCAAGGCAACCGTGATCTGCGCGTCGCCTTTGCCCGCCTGCGTGCGGCTCGGGCGATCCGCGATGACGCCAGCAATGACGCCATGCCGACCATCACCAGCCGCGTCAGCAGTGACCAGGGCAAGGGCCAGATCCCCGGCCAGACCACTCGCCGCGTCGAGACCGAGCGTTACGACCTCGGCCTGGACATGGCCTGGGAACTGGACCTGTTCGGCCGCATCCAGCGCAACCTGGAAGCGACCGACGCCGACCAGCAGGCCGCCGAAGCCGATCTGTACCAGCTGCAAGTCAGCATGATTGCCGAACTGGTGGACGCCTACGGTCAACTGCGCGGCGCCCAGCTGCGTGAAAAGATCGCCCTGGACAACCTGAAGAACCAGCAGGAATCGCGCACCATCACCGTCAGCCTGCGTGATGCCGGTGTGGGTGACCAACTCGACGTGGAACGTGCCGACGCACGCCTCGCCGCCGTTGAAGCCAGCGTGCCGCAACTGCAGGCCGAACAAGTGCGCGAGCGTAACCGCATCGCCACCCTCCTCGGCCAGCGTCCGGACAAACTCAGCGTGGACCTGAGCCTCAAAGACTTGCCGGCGATTGCCAAGGCACTGCCCATCGGCGACCCAGGCGAACTGCTGCAACGTCGCCCAGACATCCTCAGCGCCGAACGCAAACTGGCCGCCGCCACCGCGCGCATCGGCGTGGCCAAGGCCGACCTGTTCCCACGGGTCAGCCTCAGCGGCTTCCTCGGCTTTACCGCCGGGCGCGGTTCGCAGATCGGCTCCTCGGCAGCGAATGCCTGGGCCCTTGGCCCGAGCATCACCTGGGCCGCGTTCGACCTGGGCAGCGTGCGCGCTCGACTGCGTGGCGCCGACGCCGAAGCCGATGGCGCCCTGGCAACCTACGAACAGCAAGTGTTGCTCGCCCTGGAAGAATCCGAGAACGCCTTCAGTGACTACGGCAAGCGCCAACAACGCCTGATCTCGCTGATCCGTCAAAGCGAATCCAGCCGCGCCGCCGCCGACCTCGCCGCCATCCGCTACCGCGAAGGCACCGTGGACTTCCTCGTGCTGCTGGACGCCCAACGCGAACGCCTCGCCGCCGAAGACTCCCAGGCCCAGGCCGAAGTGGACCTGTATCGCGGAATCGTGGCGATCTACAAGGCGCTGGGGGGTGGCTGGAAGCCGGACACCGTTGTAGCAACGGCGAAGTGATGTAAAGAGCTCCTTTGGTTGGTCGCATCCAGCCAATTTTTAGCCCTGTGGCCTGTTTGGTCATGGGGCTTTTTTTGTTTGGAGCGTCCTAAAATGTTGAAAGTTACTTCTGTAAGCGAAACACGAAGTCCTTCGTAAGTAATTTCCTAATACTGCGCTGCGCTTGAAGATCAGGCTTGCATGTTTTTTATCGCAGAAGCCATTTCTCCCATTACGGACGCACGGATACAAAAAATGGAAAAGTGTACATTTGCGTAATACCGGCAACGTGATCTTTACTCTAGCAGTCGCTGACCAGTTCATAGATTACGCGGATCCTCACCGACAAATTCGGTTCTCCGGTGTTGTCCTAGAACGAGCAGTAATAATCAGCGACCGCTCAACCTAAAACCGGTACTACCCTATCGATAAACCAGTGAGAATATAAAATGAAAAATGAAGAAATGCTTGAACACACCTTAGAACCAGACAGTACTTTTTCCACAACCAATGAAAATGAAGATGTCTCCATCTTCATGGACACGGCAGATGATGAGTTGATGCTTCAGGCTGTTTTTAGCCGTTGTTAATAGTTCGCACTATGAAAAAAGGTCATTCATTATGAGTGACCTTTTAAAGAGCCGACAGCAACCCATCATGCAAGGATTACGCTCTTGTCAAATAAAAATATAATTCTTCTTGAGAGCATTGATGCTAGAGATTCAGTAGCATTCCAAAAAAACTATCTCATGAATGAAAAGCCAGTCATTCTAAAAGGAATGGGCAAGGACTGGCCTGCCATTAGGCGTTGGTCTGCAGCTTTTTTTAAAAGCACCTATGGGCATGTTGAAGTCCCTGTCTGTTACTACAAGACAAAACAGCATGAGCGATATAAAAACCAAGTCAAAATGCCTCTAAGTGAATATATATTTTTAGCAGAACAGGACGACCATTTCGACATTGACTCCGAGCGACCATATTTGGGCGGGTGGATCTATCACAAAGAGTTCCCTGAGCTTCTTGATGATATAGACATGACACTGCCTTGTTTTCCTGACAATTGGCTTTACAAACTACCGTCTTCCATCTCAATACCACCAACAAACTTACTCATAGGATATCAACATGTCTCAAGCCCGCTTCATACAGATTCTTTTTTCGTTAACTCTGTATTAACTATGATTGCGGGTGAAAAAAAAGCACGCATGGTGTCTCCACTCCATACATTTGCAGTTTCGAACGGACAAGATTTATTCAATTCTGAAATTGCTAATCAGGTACTTGAGCAAGGTGCAGATATTTTTGAAGGTGCAATATCGGCAGGCGATGCATTTTATATCCCCCCTGGGTGGTGGCATAACGTAATCAACTGTGGGTTCACTATTGCTGTTCAAAATTTACACGTAGACACTTACAGATTTCCACTTTTCGAACAACAAATGCGGGGTTTCGTTTTACCCATATTAAATAAAATCGAAGATTTAGGAAGGGATGCCAGAGAAGAATTATTTAAAGCAGAACAAGCACTACCCGCGCCTTTATCTCATCAGGCTGGGGATTTTATTGAGCACGAGAAAAACTATATAGCGTTTCTTAAAAAATCAATACAAAAATCTGAAGATTATCTGAGCAGTTATTACTTACTGAATTCTAGCAATTAAAGAGCAACGCATTAGCGAAATCTAAATTAACGACGTATCAGCCTGACATTGACTTCCCACGACTACAAAACACCAACACAAACCAACTCAACGCAAAAATTACAATCAATTACTCTTGGCGAACTGCCGCAAGAAACGAAGGGGGCTCTATGGAGGAGAAAAATAATTTAATTAGAATTGCTGTGGACGCTCCCCCTGGATCATTAAGATCTCCTCGTAACTATGGAGCGCTACAATTAGCGAGTTTGGGAGCGTTACCTCCACGAGCACCATTGTCTACGCCACTCCCAAATGTGAGTATAGAAGGCGGCTGCGATATAACTATTGAGGATGAGGGGCATACATACATTCTTTCCCCCAAAGCCAATAATAGCCGAAAACTGGATAGTATTTCAGGTGCAGATTATTTAAACGGGCTTAATTATCTGGCTAGTCATGATGTTATCGTTCGCGATCTAATCATGAGTAAAGCAAAATTGGGTTTAACACAAGATGGCAGTACCATTATCAGATTTCAGGAAAAGGCTCCAGCTTTTGAAGGGTTGCTATCATCCCCTGCTTGGATACCGTTCCGTAGTGATAAATGGCCGGGGGCACGACAAATCTGCGAAATTTCCCCTAATCGCTGGGAAGCTTTTTGCCCATATAATAGAGTCCCCTCTATCATAATAGAAGTTGTTCGTAACCCCGAAGAAAACATCACTCTTTACGAAAAAGGAATCATCAACCAAACTGCAGACACAGCGACCCCATTCAACTCGACCCCATCGATAAATGGACAGCGCATCATTAAGAAAACATCTCTTAGATGCATTCTTGTATTTTCAGGCGAGCTTGTTGGAGATGGCAAAAAATCACTTCGCGTAGAAATTAAAGAAATTTTAAAAAACACCAACTGCGGAGAGCACGTAGGTTGGGCAATGGCATCAACACCATCTGATGATCCCGCACCGCTAATAGATTTAACAACTCTAGATTGGTCACCTATAGCATCAAGAAGTGGTCTTATTCTAGCATTTCCCGATTATTTTCCTAATGCCACGGTAGCTTGGTCTATTGCAACGACACTTCATAGAAATGGTATACCTTGCACTCCTATTTCTGACAGTTATTCAAATCCGAAAGTTAAAGCTGCCATGCGACTAATGATTGTTTCAGGCCCAACCGATGATGCTTGGGGTAGGTACGCGTCATTAGCATTATGCCCCGCCTGGAGAAGTGAATCCAAAGCCCAAAGGCTATATATATCCATATTAAAATCATCCATATTCGATAGTGCGCATAGACATTTACTTGATGAATTATTAGACGATTTATGTCCAAGCGTGATAATTGGTGCCATTCCAAGCATCTGCTTGAGCAATATTAACTTTAAAATTGATATGCCTACTGAGCCTCCCAAGCTAACGTGAGCGATGTTATGAATATAATACACACAAAAGTAGACCTACATATTCCTCCGCTAAATAGCTCAAGCAAAGTTTGCCGAGATATAATTAAAACTTTCGGCTTATCTGAAGAAGGGTGGATGGAGCAGCTATCCAGCTTAGACATTCCTGCAGAGGGGATCATTCTAATAACAGGGGCAAGTGGCGTAGGAAAAAGCTTGTTATTAAGAAATATTGCCCGGCACTTTCTAGCCACAAGAAACACACCAAATAAAATTGATGAAAACAAATCTATTGCAGAAATTATTTCCTGTGAAGATGCAGGAAAAGTCATCCGATATCTTTCAAAATTTGGGTTGGGAGAACCACGCATTCTGATTGGTCCTTTTTCTCAGCTATCTGATGGGCAAAAAGAACGTTTCCTTATTGCTTTAGCTTTACTCCAAGGAATAGGGCCACTTATCCTTGACGAGTTCACTACAAGATTGGACAGGCGTACCGCCCAGATTGTCGCTATAAATTTAGGAAAAATCCTTCGCTTTAATAAACAAGGTGCTTTTATTGCTAGTTGCCATAATGACATTGTCGATTTTTTAAAGCCGGATATTCACATCGAGCTTCACGCCAATGGAAAACACCGCGTTCTTAATAAAAAAGCAAAAAGCACCAGCATATTAGAAAGCCTAGAAATACAAATTAAGAAAGGCACTATAGACGACTATAAAGAGCTTTCCCGCTATCATTATGAAAACGACAATCCGAATGATATTGATATGTTAGCACCTCTAGTTGATCATGTTGTCACTGCTTACTCTAAAGGCGAGGTGATTGGTGTTAATTTATGTATTCGTCCATGGCCAAAAGCATTTGAGATATTCCCTGAGTTTTCAGAAATCAATAAACATATATTGCAATCTTTTCGGGTCATTGTGCATCCACAATATCGCGGCATCGGACTAACTAAAGCAATAGACATAATCCCAAACCCAGATACAAAAATACTATTATCATGGTCCGCATTTTCTTCGCATTACTCTTTCCCCATTCTTGCAAATTATCAGCGTTTAAATAGCCCGTTTGAAATAATGAGTCACGCAGAGACCTTGCTTCAAAATTTTGTTGAGCCACTACAAAAAAATAAAGAAAAATCACTTCACCTCATCATGGAGTGCACTCAACTCTGGCAAGAACTCACAAATGAAGAAAAAGCGACATTGAAGACACTGATTGTAAATGCCGCAAGTGAAAAAAGTTTGCGCCTAACTCTCTTTCAAAGAAAAATATCTGGCTTGGACACTTCTGCTGAATCCATCAACTTCATTAAGTCAATTTTTCTAAAGCTATACTCTAAATCTAGCAGTGCCATTTTGCCCATGCTGTTGGCTGAAACGGTTTATAGGCCGATGGCTATGTTTGTTAAAAACATAAGTGATAAAAACATCTCAGAGGATTTCTCCCTTGCTTAAAAAAGAAAACCAATGGGTATTACGTGGCGACGTTGTCATACTTGATGACGGAAATCAACTTAAATTGTTTGCAGAAAACGGCACAAAAATCATCAAGAAACTTAATTCCAGAACAACCGAGCTACTTCATCTACTTAGTACAACAGGAGTAGTACTGGAATTCGACAATGAGCCAGAAGGTAGTCTTCTTCGAAGGCTGAAAGATGCAAATCTAATTCATACTGCTCCTCCTTGCGGGATGACTCCTTTACAGACGATACAGTGGTCGTGGAATGAAGCTATTGCACCACACCAAGAAGTGAGTCAACAGCTAAAAAGCTCATCAATAGTAGTTGTTGGATGTGGAGGCACCGGATCTTTAGTTGCACAAAGCCTTGCAGGCTCAGGTGTGGGGTCCTTTGTTTTAATTGATTTCGACAAAGTCAGCATGAACAACCTTAATCGCCAATTTGTTTTTAGCGCTCAAGATATCGGCCAATACAAGTCCGACATACTTGCCCAGCGATTAATGGAGAACCAAAAGGTAGAGGCCAGACCCATCATATCCGAGATCACCTCCAGCAGGCAGCTAGCGAAATTAGCCAAGGGAGCAGATTTAATAATCTGTTGTGCTGATGAACCTAAAGGAGCGATTCAGAGTTACGTTGCTAACGCAGCAGTAAAAGCAGGCACGTCAGCACTGTTCGGTGCCGTTGGTATTAACAGCGGTATAATTGGTCCGCTTCTCAAAGATAGATCTTCACTTCAGATCTATCTACGCTGGCTTAGAAAGGTACACAGCGTTTGCAAAAAAATAATTATTCCTGCCCGCTTTCCGTCCAACGGAATAACAAATTCTATTATTGCTGACCTCATAGCTTGGGAAGCTTTTCAGTATCTGGCAAAAATTGGTCCTTCGAAGGTAGATGCATGCATCTTAAATTTTAACTTCAAGTCTTTTGAACTTACAAAAAAACAGGAATTCAGAAAAAAATGAGCGCATTGAATTTCATAAATAAAAAGAACGACAACTTATATTACTCCCTATCAATATTTATGAGCATGGACGTTCAGAGAAGCCTATTTGTACTTTACTTACTGCAACTGGGTATCACACAAGGAGAGATAGGCATCCTTCAATCTTTTCTATTTTTTTCTTGCGTAGCTTTAGAAATCCCATCTGGTTTACTTGCAGATCGATATGGTCGTAAAACGTCTCTTATAATCGGCTTTTCGGGGTTATCTATAAGCGGTATTGGATTTTTATTATTTTCTTCCTTTATTCCTTTTGCAATTATATTCTGCCTGTTCGGCGCCAGCATTGCCATGAATTCCGGTTCAGACAGAGCATTATTGTATGATAATTTACTGGCTGAACATCGAGCTGATGAGTACCCTAAAATAGTATCACGCGCCCGCGCTATTGGTGCTATTTCATTAGGCTTATCTATGCTGCTTGGTGGCGCATTACAAGATACATGGTCCTGGGACAGTGTTTATATTTTTTTCGCAATATCAAAGATTATTGGTGCGCTTGTTGTCACATTAATTTCCGAGAAAAAGCTCCCGCCAAAGCCACTAAACTCAAATAAAAAAAGGGGCATAACGAATGAAAAAACAGAAAGCCTTTTAAATTCGCTAATTAGATTTTTTCGTTCTAAAAAAGGCGCCTTCCTTATTCCTTTATTTATTGGATATGCTTTATTCGAGCTTTCAACGATCCCTTTGTTTATCTATGGGCAGCCATTTTTTTTCATGCAGGGCTTGGAGGTACCTATAATTGCTGGAATCTATGCCGCAGTAGAAGCCATATCAGCGGTGATGTTCATGGCCGCAGGTTTTATTTGCGCTAGGTTTTCTCTCGGTGCAATTGCCTTTATCACTACCCTTATTACAACCTTTCTTATTGCTATCCTGGCATTAAATATAGGAATAATAACCTCAATTGCAAGCTTCCTTCTAATCATGTCACTCCCTGCTATATATGAGACCTCATATGAAACCTACATTCATGAAAACGTTGAGTCACGCATCCGAGCATCTTGCCTCTCTGTTGCGAATCTAATTAATTCAGTCATTATCGGTATCTCCTATACTGTTTTCGGCGGACTATTGGATGCCTATGGCTTCTCGTTGACTTTGATTATCGTTGCAGCTTCCTGTTTTGCTGGTTTGCTTGGTGTAAGCACAACGTTACTATTAGGTGGACAAAAAGCCCATTTAAAAAAACAGGAAGCTTGATTCGGCCCACGCTTTCTAGGGACACTCCAAGCTCCTGGCATAACGCTTTCAGTCCCTACCGGTGATAGCTAACGGTTGATGCTGTACTTCCGATTTCTTTCAGGAGCAAAGTATCATAAGGCTCGCTCCGCCTTCGGCGTTTTTCAAGGTAGTTGTCGCGTCAACCGTCTAACCACGCCGCTCTTTTCTCCAGGTGCTGCTCTCGACCCGGATTTAGCAGCACCGTTCCTACTGGCTTCCGGTTTCGCGTTTGTCCTGACCAGCGTTCCGGGCTCGTCTTTCGCGCTTGCTCGTACAGTTCGTTCCGCCGCGCCAGGATCTGATGACCCAGTTTGCGGTGCCGCTCAGAGGGTGTGACGAAGCGAATTCGCCTGTGCCGATGTTCGTTGTTGTACCAGCGCATAAAATCCCTCACCCACGCCGCGCGGGCAGTATTTCAGCGTTCTAAACAGCGACTCCGAGTAGGCGTTGTCGTTGCTTACGCGCGGCCTTCCACGGGACGTGGTAATGCCCAGATCGTACATTTTGCTCAACAGCGTCAGCGATTTCATCGGCGCGCCGTTTTGGACACTTATGGGAATGGTTTTGGCGGCCGACGTGCAGATGGACTAACGGAATATTGATGGTTCGGAGACGCGAAAACACATTCAGGAAGCGCCTGTCTCGTAAAGTCGAATTTTCCGACATTAATCACAGATAACAAATCTTTACTCTCCGGGCTTTCGCGTCCAGGAGTGAAAGGGATGACTTCCAGCGTATTACCGAGCGCTTTTTTCGACCACAGCCGCCACACCCTGAGCGTTCGCAACGTCAACGCCCACCTCGACGTCCTGGCCTTCAAAAGCCAGGAACG
>NZ_LJRZ01000364.1:0-246 GCF_002742485.1 Pseudomonas sp. 2822-17 | reverse complement strand
ATAACAGGGGTAGTAACTATGTTAACTACTTCCTTTAATGCTTCGAGCCCCCTAGGTGAAGCCCAGGCTTGGAATTTGTGTGAAAAACATGGCCGTAAAGTACAAAGTCAGCCCCCTCCTTCTCAGCTTGCATTGCTTCTTCTGGAGAATGAATGGACTTTCCAATTTTCAGGTGTGAAAAATTGGCTTTTACTTCAGAAACACTATGACTATTGTAACCTAATTGGACACCAACAGTCCCCATAA
>NZ_LJRZ01000363.1:0-304 GCF_002742485.1 Pseudomonas sp. 2822-17 | reverse complement strand
GATTATTAGTGCGTCTAATGCCAATGCAACAAACCGTTCAATAATACCAACAGGACTATCAGTTGTGACGTTCAGATCAACCACCCTTTCAAACGTTCTAACTAAAAGTCTACCATAAATCCAAAAAATTGGTATTATTTATGTATTTAAAAAATATTACTTGGATGGACCTACTTCTTTTTCCCCTTCATAATAAGCGCTCTTAGACTTAAATACAATCACACCTCCAATGATGATAATGATGCCCACCAGTTTGTTAAAACTAAATGGAATTTTTTCAAGGCCAAGCCAGCCTAGAGAATCC
>NZ_LJRZ01000362.1:0-463 GCF_002742485.1 Pseudomonas sp. 2822-17 | reverse complement strand
AGTTGGTCTTGTAGGTCAAGTACATCCTAAAGTAGCTAAAGAATGGTCACTTCCAGAGACGTATGTTTTTGAAATGGATCTTCATAAAGTATTGGGTAACCTTTCTAAGGTAGTTCGCTATGATCCAATACCTCGTTATCCAGCAATGGAACGTGATATTGCTCTTGTCGTTGATGAAAGTGTGAAGAGTGAAGATGTGGAAAGGGAGATTGTTGCAATTGGCAGCCCTCTACTAAAACAAGTTGTATTATTTGACTTGTACCAAGGAGAGCACCTTGAAGATGGCAAGGAATCACTTGCATTCTCTTTACGTTACCAAGACCCTGAAAAAACTTTGACTGAAGAAGAGTGACTAGTGTCCATGAGAAGGTGTTAGAAGGACTAAAGGAAAAGCTAGGTGCTACGTTAAGAGCATAACTTTAAGAAGCTGGACAAAACTAACTAACAAGTAATTGTTAAAAGG